>JALRDR010000404.1 GCA_023262145.1 Planctomycetaceae bacterium
GTGATGTAAGGATGGATCGAGGATCACGATGCATGACGAGGAACTGCACACGGATGCCATGGGCCTCATACCAGCTGGCGATCTCCGGGATCAGGAACAGATCCTTGGGACGTTTGGAAACGAAGTGCCTGTTTCTGCGGGAGCCGCATCGACCGACCTGCAAGGCTCGCCGTTCCCGACCGGCACTGCCCACGTCTGCTGTACAGCCCTCGAGCATCAGCTGACAGAGCGTCGTGCCGCTTCTTGGAAAGCCGCAGATCACCAGCAGCTGCTGCATTGGAATACCACCGAAGTATCCCTGCTGCAGCAGTTGTGTGCGGAACTGCATCAATGGAGTCAGCAGGGTTACCGGGAACTGGAATCCCGGTCGCCGTTTTGTCACCTCGTTTGCTGGCAGCTGCGGTCTTGATGCCAGGGACTCAGTCATCGGGGCTGTATTTCCTGCTCGCTGCGGCATGAGATTGCTCATGATCATTGAGTTCCGCTCATTCTCAGGTCAGCGGGCAACGACTCCCGGCCACACAACAGACCAGCCCGTACGCTGACGGGATGAGGCTGCGGCTGCCTGCGAGCGATTGTGGACGAAGGGGCAGTGCTGGCCTGCAGGATCAGCGTGGCGCAGCGTTCTGCTTCCGGTCGTCCGCCAGCGTTCTGATGCGGAAGTTGAATCAGTGAATCGCCAGCAGCGGCATTTGTTGCTGTGGAGATCATTCTGCGGATCTCGCGGGTGATTCGGGAACGACGACGCTCGGGAAGCAGCAGCAGTGAAACTGCAGAGCGGGTTGCACGGGCTTCGGCGATCATCGACATGCTGTCACAGCTGACAACCAGCCGACTGCATGAGGGCAGCTGGCTGAATTCTTGTTCGGCAGCTGCATCGTCGGGTGCCAGTACCGGAATACTGGTCTGCAGCTGAGTCCACTGCGTACAGAAGTCCGTCGGAGTTCTGCGGGAGGTGAGGATTTTCCATGGTCCGGGCTGGGATATGAGCAGAGACTGCAGCGAGCGGATCACGTGGGTTGTGTTCCAGCGGTAGTGTCTTGAAGGGCCTCCCAGCAGAATCAGCCAGCGCTGGCTGTCGGGATGTTCGTGACGACGGTGGATGGTGAGCGGCCCGCTGGTCCGGAGGATTCCGGGATAACTGCTGCGAACGGAATCGTGCTGCGGAATCAGGCAGAAGTCGAACCAGCTGGCCGGCAGTCCGGGTTTCATCAGCGTCACGGTGCGTCCGCCATAAAGACGGCGGCAGGTGATCAGTGAGGCCTGCGTACGGTGACCGGCTCCGATGAGCAGATTGGGTGCCGGCAGATGATTGAGCAGGCTGCGCCAGCGCGACGGCAGCAGTCCTCGGACCCCGTACTGTGACGGCTGCATCCGAATCTCCTGCACATGTGTCTGAGTCAGTTCCGAGAGAGCATTGCTGAGTGCACGCACCTGGTTCTCGTGCCCGCGACGGCCATCGAGAAAGTTCCAGAGAACAACAGGCGAGTGCATGCTCATGAGACACTCCCGAGCGGAGGCAGACTGGATGGACTTCGGCTGTGAATCAGGCAGCCCGGCTCGCCACCGGATCGCCCTGCAGCAATCTCGCGAATTCCGGTGTTCTGCGAATTTCCTCGCACGAACCATCAGCGATGATCTGTCCCTGATCCATCACCACGATCCGCGTGACCAGGTCAAGGAAAGCGGCACTCAGGGAATGCGTGATAATGAAGACAGTCCGGCCGACCACAAAGTCCTTGAGTACGGAATGAATGACATCTTCGCTGCGCGAATCCACAGCGGAGGTTGCTTCGTCAAGGATCAGAATGGCGGGATCCCGGATGATTGCGCGAGCCAGTGCAAGTCGCTGTCGCTGCCCTCCGGAAAGTCGGCCACCCCGATCTCCGATCTGTGTTTCGTATCCGTCAGGAAGTTGTTCGATGAATTCTGCTGCCTGAGCCTTGCGGGCGGCATTGAGGATCTGTTCGCGCGTCGCTCGTGGATTTCCGTAACGAATGTTCTCATGAATCGTGTCGTTGAACAGAAAGGTCTCCTGAGTCACCAGTCCGATCTGACTGCGAAGATCCTTTGTGCGAAGTTCTCTGATGTCAACACCGTCGATCAGTACTGAGCCATCGGAGGGATCCATGAATCTGGGCAGCAGGCTGAGCAGGGTGGACTTGCCCGATCCGTTGCCACCGACAACTGCCACGACTTCCCCAAAGCTGATATCGAGACTTGCATTTCGCAGAGCCAGCGGACGGGCTTCTGTCGGATCGCCATCGTTTTCGTAGCGGAAGCTGATGTTCTGCAGCGATATGGACTTCTTGTGGGGAATCATCATTCGGGGCGACTGCGGCTCCGGCACGATCGTGCGCTGGTCGATCAGACTGAACACCCGATCCGCTCCGGCCATACCTCGCTTGATGCCTTCGAATACATTGGAGAGCTTGCGCATGGGGTCCAGTGTTCCGGCCAGCATCGCGTACAGCGTTGCCAGTTCAGCGATGCCCATGGGAGCTGAGGCCAGACGAATTCCCCAGATGGAAGTGGTTTCGCGCAGCACAAGGTAGGCGCCCGGAGCCAGTGCTGCAAATACGCCGACGACACCCATGACCTCAGAAATGGGTCGCGAAAGAGCTCCCAGTCGGACGACCTTCATCGATCCGGCGTAATATTCCCGATTGGCTCTGAAGAACTGCTGGCGGTGTTTTCGAAATCCGCAGAAGGCCATCACGATGCGCGCTGCTCCGAAGGTTTCCCCCATGCATTCGTAGATGCGAGCCATGCTTTCCATGGTCCGGTGTGATGCCCGGCGAAGACGACGGCCGAAATAGTTGAACACCAGGCCCAGCAGCGGGACCATCGTGACCGACAGTAAAGCAAGTCGCCAGTTCACGTAGAATGCGGCGACTGTACAGAAGGCTGCCTTGAGCGGCTCACGGACCAGAGTTACGCCGAACAGACGGATGGCAACCGTCATCTGTTCCACATCGTTGGTCATTCTGGACATCAGTGCGGGAGTACCGATTTGTCCCATTGACTGACAGTCCAGCTTCAGTGCAGCGCGAAAGCAATCCTGACGCACCGCATTGACGGTGAGCTGCACGATGCTGCCAACCAGGATGTCCTGAAAGTAAATGAAGATGCCCTTCACCACTGTGGCCAGCAACAGCAGTCCCAGCATAGTGGCCATGGTGTCGAACTTGTCCGTCGGCACCCAGGGCATCACGTAACTGCGAACCCGTGTGAGCAGGAGCAGGTTGCGGGAGTCATCCCCCAGTCGCGACTGCAGTCTTGCTCGATGGAGAACATCACTCGCAGGCAGAGTCAGCAGATTCTCACTATGTTCGGCAATGAGAAGTTCGAGTTCAGAGATTTCTGAGTCCACGAATTCGTGCAGGCTGCCATCCTGGAACAGTACCTTGACGACGGGAAAAACGATCGACAGGTTGAATGTCCAGAAGAGTGAAACACCGACGGCACAGATGACTGACATCGCAACAAGTCTGCGATGTCGCATCACGTACTCGAAAATCCTCAACGAATTCTGCATCTACCACTTCCCTGCGTGTTTGTCGGCCCTGCTGGCCGAATCTTCCGTTCTAGCAGGCAGTGCAGAAAATGGTCAAGATCAAAGCCAGGCCCGGGACTGCAGTGTGAACAATGGCTGTTCCGTCGTCAGCCTCGTGCTGTTTGTCAGATCGCAAAGTCTTCGGCAGACGGATCGTCTTCAGCTGGTTCCTTGAAGTCTGCAGCAATGGGAGTGAACGTACCGGAGGCCTGCGGCAGTTCGGCCAACGCTGATGCTTTAGGAGCTGCAGACGGTGGGGAAGGCAGTTCGGGGGGTGTCTGACTGACCGCAGTGGTCGATGATGCGGCAGTGGGCAGCGGAGCATGCGATTGCTGCGGGCTGACCACTGGTGCTCGGTTCCTCCATGCCAGAGCAGTTCCCGCCACTGCTCCCAGCAGATGACTTTCCCAGACTACGTGAGTGCCGGCGGTGGGGAACATTTGCCAGAACAATTCACCGAAGGATACCGTGACCAGAACTGCGGCGGCCACTGACAGCAGACGCCGCTGAACAAAACCCGTTGTGATCAGCCATGCAGCCAGGGCATAGATCAGCATGTTTGCCCCCAGATAGTCCTGCGAAAGACCGAACAGCCAGAGCAGCAGACCGCTGCAGAGGCTTAATACCAGCAGAGTGCGCCAGAATTTTCTGGTGGAAAATCGCAACATCAGCAGCAGCGACGTGAGCGGCAGAGTATTGCTGAAGACCTGATTCAGATCAGCATGCACCAGCGGCATGAAGAGCAATCCCCGCAGGCCGACGAGTTGGCGAGGCTGCAATGCAAAGGTAGCCGGGTTAAACAGCTTGGAAGTGAAGTAACAGAACCAGATCAGCCCGATGATGACCAGTACGCTGCGCAGATTCTCCCAGATTCTTCGAGTCATGTCTGGTCTCCTGCTTTCGTTCCTGCTGGCTGACAATGTCCTGCTTTTTGCGTCCGGAGCATTACTGTGAGCGGTTTTAGTCTAGGTCGCGATCGAACAATGTGACATGCCATTCCTGCAGGATGATCCTGCAGCGGAGCAAAATGGGGTGCCCTGAAGACACCATCAGTGAGTGGATTCGCCGGAAAACCATACTGCAAATGTCGGTTCGGTTGACGATCTGGAAAAGGTTTGCGAGGTTTCCTGTCCTGTTGAATCGGGCTCCCGCCGGGCTGCTGGTCAAATTACTGATCAGTGCCGCCGGATGTGGTCCTCGGATTCCTTCCGCAGTTACCCGTCGGCCTGACAAAAAGTGAAGGTTGCCATGACAACAAGACAGAGCCTGAAATCCCTTCTGACCAGCACTCTTTTGGGATGCCTGGCGATGACCATAATTTCGACAGCTGCAACTGCTCAACTGGAAAACGGCCAGACGATCGTCTTCCTTGGTGACTCAATTACTGCGGCAGGTGCTGGTGAAAAGGGCTACATCACCATGTTCACCGCCGAGCTGCAGCGGACTCGCCCGGATGCGGACGTCAAGGTAATCGGAGCTGGGATTGGCGGGCACAAGGTTCCTGATCTTGAAGCGCGACTGGATCGGGATGTGCTCAGTCATCACCCTGACTGGGTTGTCATCTATATCGGCATCAACGACGTATGGCACTCGATTCGTGATCGAGGGACGTCTGCTGAAGCTTACGAGCAGGGCCTGCGGAATCTGATCAGCCGCTGCCGTGAAAAAGATGCGCAGGTGATTCTCTGCACACCCAGCGTGATTGGTGAAAAAATCGACGGCAGCAATGACCTCGACATGATGCTGGATCAGTACTGCGACCTGAGCCGCAAGGTAGCGGCAGAGACAAAGACACCGCTGCTTGATCTGCGCAGCCAATTCATGGCTTACCTGCGGGAATACAATACGGCGAATGCAGAAAAAGGGGTTCTGACGTCAGATACCGTGCATCTGAATGAGGCTGGCAACCGATTTGTGGCAGCAAGAATGCTGGAGGCAACAGGTGTCCGCCGGGCAGCTGGTCGTGTTCTGCGGCACGTTGTCCTGTTCCGATACAAGGAGGGAATTTCTGCTGCAGATCTGGACCAGATCAACAAGGCGTTCAGCGATCTGCAGAACAAAGTACCGGGCATCACAGCTTTTGAGCGGGGAACGAATAACAGCCCCGAAGGACTTTCTGACGGCTTCACGCACGGATATATCGTGACCTTTGAATCCGAGGAGGCGCGAGATGCTTACCTGCCGCACCCGGCACATCTGGAGTTTGTAAAGATGCTCGGTGGAAAGCTGGACAAACCATTCGTCTTCGATTTTTGGACGGTGGAATAACTGGCAACCCGCTTTGTGGCGATCACGCAGGCAGAAACGGGTGCAACGCCCATGTCCCGGAACTTCCCGGACTCCGGGACTTTTGGGGATACACTTCACGGGATCTCAGCACCTGGTTAGTATCCTGACAGATGTCGGCCGCGTCTGCTTGCAGACGCCCGGCATACCTGCAGCGGACGTGGCCGGAATGGTGGCCGGAATGGTGGCCAGAATTGTGGCTATCGGGTTTTCGGCCGCCCAGGTGGGGTGCTGATGGTGGGTTGCTGATGGCAGGGCTCGGATCAGATTCTGCAGCAGGAACAGTTTCAGTTCTGGTTCGAATCACTTCAATATTCGGGACATCATCCGGGAAGGACGCAGGTTATGCAGGTATCGATCACCAGTCGGCATGGGACAGTTCGCGACGATGTTCGTGAGTATGTGACTCAGAAGGCCGAAAAGCTGGTTCGATTTCTTGACACGGTCAGTGAAATTGACGTGACCTTTGACTTTCAGTCCAATCGAGTTGATGTGGAACTGCTTGTCGAGATTGAAGGCTACCACACCATTGTGGCTCATGTTGAAGGCGAAGATGCTCGCTCTTCCTTCGATCGTGCTCTGCACAAGATGGAGCATCAGGTGCATCGGTACAAGGAGAAGCAGCGAGATCACCGGCACACCACTTCTGTTTCAGAAGCTGCACGTACTGCGGAAGAACGTTCAGATTCAGAATGAGGCTGCTGGTTCCCGTCTGTCCGAGAACTTCGTCTTCCACGTTCCCGGTGCCTGAGTCCGGGAGATACGTCACAAGTAAGACAATTTCGCTGCGATAGCCGGCACGGCGTGGCGATTCATCGAATCCAATTACATTTTTCTGGTTGTTTCTGGAGAACGGGCAAAGACCCATGAAGCTGACTGAATTTGTCGTAAGAGAGGCCATTATCCCGGATGCAGTGGCGCAGGGCAAAGAAGAGATCATCCGCGAAATGGTCGCAAGTCTGCGAGCTTCCGGAGCATTTCCGGCTTCAGAAGAAGAGTCGGTTGTGGCCGCAATCCTGAAGCGAGAAGAACTGGGTTCTACCGGTATCGGGAACGGGGTTGCTGTCCCCCACACAAAACATTCCGTCGTTGACCGCATCCACGCCACAGTGGCAATTTCTCGCAAGGGAATCGAATTCGCCAGTCTTGATGGCGAAAATGTATTCATCCTCTTCCTGGTGGTGTCGCCGACAGATCGCCCCGGAGATCATCTTCGCGGGCTGGAGAACATTTCTCGCCATCTGAGGAACAACGACTTCTGCAACTTCCTCAAACAGTCTCAGACCGTCAACGACATCTGGGAACTGTTGCTCGAGGGCGACGACTCAGATCAGTCCGCCTGAGCTGACAGGGCATCATCGTGAAGGCCATCCGGACTCCCGGATTCAACTCTCTGGCTTCCAGGCAGGATCGTGTTCTGCTCGTGCAGCAGATCCGTGAAGCCTGTCAGAGTTGATCGCGCCCTGAGCCAGCTGCCTCGCCAGGCTGGCAAATCTGGCGGACTGAATGTGGTCCTTCGAACGCAATATCCTTGTGAATCCGCTGAGAAATGTCATGTATTCAGGACAGGTAACAGTCAAATCAGAGAACGGGCTGCACCTGAGCCCGATCTCCCAGATCGTTCGCCTTGCCACATCATTTAATTCGACGATCAAGCTGTCGTTTGATGGGCGGAACGCCGACGCAAAATCAGCATTCGATCTGATGCTGCTGGCTGCTCCCAGTGGAGCCGTCCTGGAACTGGAAGTTTCCGGCGACGATGCGGAAGCGGCCGCCGGTGCAGTGACGGGGCTCTTTGAAACGGGATTCAATCACTGACTCACAGATCAGATTTGCCGGTGCACACTCAGACGCTCGTCGCAGAGCGTCTTTTTTCTGCGCGTTGTGAAACTCCGGAGAGCGGTTCCATGAGCAGCGTTCGGGGTGTAATTCAATTGGCTCAGCGAAAGTGAACGAGGTGCTCCCGGCTGCGGCGAAACACCTGTACGCATTCCCGGTGGCAAGCACGGACTGGAATATTCCGGGCGATTGTCCTCAGCAGTCATCACTCAGGAAGCCAGTTTGCGACATTGCTGACCGCAGTTGCAGACACCTCCGGGACAGATGATTCCGTGCAGGCAAGTCAGCTGTGCATCTCAATCTGCAGGCGTCGCCGCTGCCGCACGCGCTGCCCGGCAATGCTCCGTAGGTGCCTGCGGACTGCAATTGAGCGTACTGCTGCCGAACTGCGGGGTGGCCGATACCGCAATACGATTTCATGGATCGTTGTGGACGGCTGGCATCTCCAGTGCGATTTGCGGACGATGATCGCTGCAACTGGTACATCCGGACCGGATCGTGCAGTTTGCGGGTGCAACACCCATGCCGCGACGCAATTTCGAGGTTGGTTTTATTATCGTTTACCAGGGTAGTGTTTTATAGCATCCGTAGGATTTCCTCCCTGCGTCATCAAGCGAACAGATCCGAAACGGCTTTCGGAAGTGCTGCCGCACCTGTCGCAATTGTTGTCAGCAGCAGGGATCACCAATGGTCTGTGCAGACCCGGACAGCTCACAACCACAGCCGCTGCAGCTCCTGCGTGTTCAGGTTCAGGAGGCTTTATCAGCATCTGTGCACCATGCGGCTCTGGCGCAGCAGTACCTTGCCGCCGCGCGGCGTTTTTCTGAGCTGGCTGATGTCAGCGAACTTAATTACAGCGGTTGTCGGCAGCACCAATCCCGTCACGAGCCCCGGCCCGCTCATGGTCCCTCCGACGATGGAATCAACAGTCATGGTCCGGAATTGAGGTGGGTGGAGTTTCCGCACCTGATGGCCTCAGAGCAGATTTCTGCGGAGACGATGTCTGCAGCAGATTCAGCCAGAGAGTGTGCCTCTGATCCGGCGTATCTGGCACCCGCTGTGCCGTCGGCACGGACCAGCATTGCACAGTTGCAGGACCGATTTCAGCAACTGCAGCAGCGGGTCACCGCAACTGGAGCAGATGGCTGCGGGAGTGCTGGCGAGAATCCGGGAAGTGACTCGCCGTCACACAGCAGTCCTGCTGCGGCATCAGTGGGCGGGGCGTCCCTTCGTGACAGCTC
>JALRDR010000405.1 GCA_023262145.1 Planctomycetaceae bacterium
GGTGCAGCTGACAGATTCGGAAAGCTGGGGCGCCGATGTTTATCGTGAGGGGCAGGTAAGCCGGATGATTGCGTCACTGGATCAGGAGACGCGACTGGCTCGAGTGCTGGTGACAGTGAAGGATCCGCTGGGTCTGGAGTCTGACGTGCCGCCGCTGATTCTGGACACGATCATCGACGTGAATATTGAGTGCAATCCGATTGAGGATGTTGTGCGTCTGCAGCGGGATTATGTGCACGACGGAGACACGGTGTGGGTCATGGCCGGTGACAAGCTGGAGATTCGCCGGACGCAGATCGCTTTCCGCGATTCGGAGTATGCCTATATCAGCATTGGGCTGGAGGATGGTGAGCAGGTGGTGATCACGACGCTGGCCACCGTCGCCGATGGCGTGCTGCTGCGGAGAGTCGAGTCCACGGACGACACGTCGGACGGTGGTGACGATGCGGCGGCGGCAGATCCTGCCGGCCGGGCGGGCTCAGTTCAGGGCGTGGAACCCGGGACCGCCGGGAACTCGCGATCGCGTCAGCTGGCGGCTGGCGGGCAGTCGGAGCAGCAGGTGCAGGGATCAGCAACCTCAGCGGGAGGCAGCTCGTGAGCGAACGTGTGTCTGCTGCTGGGAGTACTGGCGTTGATGGTTCTGCGGCTGATGGTTCTGCCGCTGAGAGTTCAGGCGGTGAGCAGCTGGGCGGGGCGATTGCGTGGATGGCGCGAAACAGCGTTGCCGCCAATCTGCTCATGATTCTGCTCCTGGCTGGCGGGATCTTTACGACCTTTTCGATCCAGAAGGAAGTGTTTCCGGAGTCGCAGCTGGACGTGGTAGAGGTTTCCGTTGGCTATCCGGGCGCTTCGCCGTCGGAGGTGGAGCAGGGGATTCTGCGGCCGATTGAGGGTGCAGTTCGCGGCGTTGACGGGATTCAGCGGATTGACAGTGAGGCCCGGGAGGGCGGCGGCTATGTGCGGATTGAGCTGGTCGCGGGGGAAGACCGGATGAAGGTCTTTCAGGACGTGGATCAGGCGATCAGTCGCATTCGCACGTTTCCGGAGCAGATTGAGCAGCCGGAAGTGCGTCTGGACACTGAGCAGCGAAGTGTGATGCAGGTGGCGTTGTACGGCCCGATTGATGTGTGGGCATTGCGTCAGCTGGCGGAGCAGTTGCGGGATACGCTGCTGTCCACCGAAGAGATTACTCAGGTGGAGCTCAGCCGTGTTCCGCAGTATGTGACTCACATTGAGATCCCGCGGCAGCGGCTGCGGGAATACGGACTGACGCTGCCGGAAGTGGCTCGGATAATTCGCAGTTCCAGCCAGGACGTAGCGGCCGGATCGGTGCAGACCAGTGCCGGAGAGATTCTGCTGCGGGTGAGGGCGCGCAAGCAGTGGGCGGATGAATTCGCTGACATTGAGATTGTTGCCGGGGATGATGGTCCGCTGGTCACGCTGGGCGACATCGCATCAATTCGTGACGGCTTTGAAGAGGTTGGATTTCATTCGCAGTTCAGTCAGACACCATCGGTGGAAATTGACATTTACCGGGTGGGACAGCAGTCTCCGATCGAGATTGCGGAAGTGGTGAAGCGGACGCTGGGAGAATTCGAAGCGGTATTGCCGCCGGGCGTGACGTGGCGGATTGACAGCAACAACGCGGAGGAATTTCGGCGGCGGCTGCAGCTGGTCACAGAGAATGCCATCACAGCGGTGGTGATTGTGCTGGTGATTCTGGCGTTGTTTCTGGAATTCCGGCTGGCGTTCTGGGTGATGATGGGCATGGTGGTGTCCTTCATCGGCGGGCTGGTGTTTCTGCCGTGGGCCGGTGTCAGCGTGAACATGATTTCGCTGTTCGGCTTTCTGGTGGTGCTGGGGATTGTGGTGGACGACGCAGTGGTTGTGGGCGAGAACGTCTACGAGAAGCGGCTGGGCATGAAGGATTTTTCGCAGGCGGCCATTGAGGGAACGCAGGAGGTTTCCTCGCCGGTCATTTTCAGCATTTTGACCAATATTGTGGCGTTTATTCCGTTGATGTTCATTCCGGGAGAAACGGGAAAGTTCTGGGGACCGCTGCCGGTGGTGGTCATTCTGGTGCTGTCACTGTCGCTCATTGAATCGTTGTTCATTCTGCCATCGCATCTTGCGCACGCCCCGAAGCGTCCTGGTCGGTTCTGGATTACACGCTACCTGCATTCGGCTCAGCAGTCCTTCGGTCAGAGCTTCAATCGGCTGGTGCGGTTGTTGTATGAGCCGCTGCTGCGGTTCTGCCTGAAGTATCGATATGTGACGGCCAGTGCATCGCTGGCGTTGTTTCTGCTGGTCGGAGTGTATGCAACCAGCACGCACATGGGCATGATTCTGATGCCGCAGGTTTCGGCTGATGAAATTGAAGCGGGCGTGCGGATGCCGGTGGGGACGACGCCGGATCAGTCCGCCGAGATTGCCCGCGTGGTTACTGAGGCGAGTATCCGCATGTTCGAGGAGCATGACCTGTACCGCGTGGCGGAGGGGATCAAGACGAATGTTCGCGGGCAGAATTTCATCGACGTGGAAATTGTGATGAAGCCGCCGGATGAGCGGGACATGACCGCGGATGAAGTGATTGAGCTGTGGCGGGAGCAGATTGGAGACCTGCCTGGTGTGGATCAGGTAACCTTTGAAGCGGAGCGTGGACCTGGCGGATATCGCCGTGACATCAGCATTGCGCTCAGTCATACGAATATTGATGCCCTGGAAAAAGCGGCGGAGGCCTTCGTAGCGCGTGTGGAGCAGTATGCGAATGTGAAGGACGTGAGTGATAACTACAACAAGGGCAAGGCGCAATACGACTTTGAGCTGAAGCCTGCCGGGAGGGCTCTGGGTCTCACCGACGAGTTGCTGGGTGAGCAGTTGCGGGGGGCATTCTTTGGATCGCTGGCATTACGGTTGTTGCGGGGCACGAATGAGGTGGAAGTGCGGGTGAAGCTGCCGGAGGATCAGCGGGAGGATCTGCATCATCTGGAGGATCTGGTGGTGCAGACGCCGAGTGGTGCGGAGGTCCCGTTGCTGGACGTGGCCGAACTGAAGAAGAATATTTCGTTCTCGCGAATCAACCGTCGGGATGGTCGTCGTGCGATCCGGGTCTCGATGGATGTGGAGCCGAAACGCGCGATTGCTCAGGTGATCGCCGCAATCAACTCCGAGGCATTGCCGGAACTGCGTCGTGATTATCCGGGGATTACGTGGGGGTTTGAGGGCAGTGATGCAGAGATGCGACGGGCCACATCGGCGTTGTGGGGTTACTACGGGATGGCACTGGCAGTGATTTATTCGCTGCTGGCGATTGCCTTTCGAGATTATCTGCAGCCGCTGGTGGTGCTGGTGGCGATTCCGTTCGGGATTGTGGGCGCGGTGCTGGGGCACATCTGGCTGGGTTATGATATTTCGCTGGTGAGTCTGATGGGTGTGGTGGCGCTGTCCGGGGTGGTGATCAATGATTCGCTGATCATGATGGATTATGCGAATCGTTGTCGGAAGTCGGGGGCTGGTGCTGTGGAAGCAATTACTGAGGCGGGCGTGCGCCGCTTCCGCCCCATTCTGCTCACCACGCTTACCACCTTTGGTGGACTGGTGCCGTTGATTTTCGAGCGTTCCTTGCAGGCGCAGTACATTATTCCGATGGCGATTTCCCTGGGTTTTGGCATTCTGTTTTCCACGGCGATTATTCTGGTGCTGGTGCCCTGTCTGTATCTGATTCTGGAAGAGTGCATTGTGATGTTTGCGGGACGAAGGCCAGCTGCGCAGTCGGTTGCGGCCGAAGCGAGCAGCAGTGCTGCGTGAGTGTCGGGTTGGCGTGAGTGTCGGGATGGTATTGCGGGGTTTGGCGGGGTGAATGCCCGGTGAGTACGGGGAAGGCAATGTCGGATCGACCCAGTCAGCTTTACTGGAGAGATCAGCTGATTGGACATGTGTGCGGCATTCTGCAGCGAGAGTATCCGTGGCATGAGGGGCGGGTGCAGATCGTGTCGATGTCCGCGGAGATGCGGCAGGCTCTGGAATATCTGCATGAGCAGTGGCAGCGTGGTGCGGGCGTGACTGACTGGCCGTACAGCGATGAGTTTGAGGCGGACTGGCAGATCGTGCATGCGGATGGCAGCGGGACTGAGATCTGCGAGCCGGTGATTGATTTTGCTCTCGGGACGATTCGCTACGGGTGAGTAGCAGGCGATCCAGCAGGCGTCCCGGCAGGCGACCCGGCAGGCGACCCGCCTGCACCCGGTGGTTCGCGTTTCCGCGAACCTGTTTGAGAGGGCGGCAATTCGTCTCGTTGGACGAATTGCGATAACGGGCGGTGCGTCGCTGGCGATT
>JALRDR010000471.1 GCA_023262145.1 Planctomycetaceae bacterium
ACCCATTGGGTTGACACTGGGGATGGAAATGAGTGTCTTGAGCAGTTCTGCGGGGGCTGGTGCGGGCATGGGGAGGATTCCTGAATTGCTGAGCAGCCTGTCGGTGCATGCAGGGATGGTAGCGTTGGTAAGCCTGCAATGCGGATGTGAATCGGAGTGATCAGAAGCGGGCTTTGCGGAATTGTGGTTACGAGTAAGAGATTGTTCTGAAATTGCAGTGGAAAGAAAAGCTATGAGATCATTGTGGGCAGGTCTGTGTTGTGCAGTTGTTTTGATTGTTCCTGCTGTGGCCGAGGACGGCTGGATCTCATTGTTTGACGGCAGGAGTCTGCAGGGCTGGACGCAGGCGGAGCATGGCAAAGCAAAGTACGAAGTTGTCGACGGGGCAATTCAGGGAACAACCGTGGAAGGAAGTCCGAACTCGTTTTTGATGACAGTGGAGGAATACGGAGATTTTGAGTTGCAGTTTGAAGTGAAGGTACATCCGGAACTGAATTCAGGTTGCCAGATTCGCTCCCGCGGAAAGACTGTCCGGGACGTCGCAGAGGAAACTGAGCGTCAGGGAAAAGCACCGCAGGGCACCAATGGTCGGGGACGGTTTCATGGACCTCAGATCGAGATCGAATCGACGAAGGGGTTCTCCGGATTTGTGTACGGGGAAGCCACAGGCCGGGGATGGTTGTCGCCAGAGCCGCCGGATCCGACCGCCAGTCACAAGCTGGTCAGGGTGGGGGATTGGAATCATTTTCGCATTGTGGCCGTCGGAAATCGTATTCAGACATTCATAAATGGAAAGCCGGTCGCCGACCTGACACACGACGAGATCTACAGGAGTCATCCGCGGGGACATATCGGGCTGCAGGTTCACGGCATCAAGGCAGGAACCGGGCCCTTTAACGTTGCCTGGAAAAACCTGCGACTAAAGCCGCTGTGAGACTGTATGGCGGGAATGATGCTGCGACATGGGCATTCCGGCTGTGATCCGGAGGCCGGCAGCATCCCCATGATATCCTGCTCGCTGTATCTTTCGCACAGCGCAGAAAAAAGGCCGTTCGACAAAAAGTCGAACGGCCCGGGAGGATGACCGATGGATTGCTCCAACGATCAGCAGTGACTCCCCTGCCCTGATTCACCGTGAGGTATTCCGGGGCGTTTCAGGGCAGAACGCTCAACGAACGTTCTTTACAGTGCGAATGATCTCTGCTGCGACCTTATAAGGATCTGCATTGGAAGCCGGACGGCGGTCTTCCAGCCAACCCTTCCAGCCATTGGTGACTGTAGCAACCGGGATGCGGATGGAAGCACCTCGGTCAGAAACACCGTAGCTGAACTTATCGATGGACTGGGTTTCGTGCAGACCGGTCAGACGCAGGTGGTTGTCAGCGCCGTAAACGCTGATATGTTCCTTCACGCGAGGACCAAACGCTTCGCAGATGGTCTTGTAGGTTTCTTCGCTGCCGCATGTGCGCAGAACTTCGTTGGAGAAGTTTGCGTGCATCCCGGAGCCATTCCAGTCGGTGGCGCCCAGTGGTTTCGGATGCCAGTTAATGGCGACGTTGTACTTTTCAGCACATCGTTCCAGCAGGTAGCGAGCAATCCAGACCTGGTCACCGGCGTCTTTGGCCCCCTTGGAGAACACCTGGAATTCCCACTGTCCTGAAGCTACTTCCGCATTGATGCCTTCGACATTGATGCCGGCCTGCAGGCACAGGTCGAGGTGCTCTTCGATGATTTCTCGACCGAATGCATTCTTTGCGCCAACCGAGCAGTAGTAGGGGCCCTGAGGAGCGGGGTAGCCGCCAACCGGAAATCCAAGTGGAAGATTGGTTTCGCGGTCCCACAGGAAATACTCCTGCTCAAAACCAAACCAGAAATCGTCGTCGTCATCATCGATGGTGGCACGACCATTTGTTTCATGGACGGAACCATCTGCATTGAGTACTTCACACATGACCAGGTAGGCGTCGATCCGGGCAGGGTCTGGATAGATCGCGACCGGTTCGAGCAGGCAGTCTGAAGAACCGCCGGGAGCCTGATTGGTCGAGCTGCCATCGAAGCACCACTGCGGACAGTCTTCAAGGTTACCACTGAAATCGCTGACGATCTTGGTTTTGGAACGCAGAGTCTGTGTCGGATTGTTCCCGTCCAGCCAGATGTACTCGAGCTTTGTCTTGCTTGCCATTAGTTGCCTTTTCCTCCCGAATGAATGTTCTGCGACGATGAGTTGTGCAGCCCTGTAGGTCTGCTGCTGACTTCACCAGATCAGCAGCTGAAGACTGCGGTCAGGAGCCCGATCTGCCTGTCGCTGCAGACCGTCTCTACGGCAAATTGAGGGGGGCACAGTACACAAGTACCCGAAAAACTCCCTCTGATCAGGCAGGCTGCCCGCGTTTTATGCAGAAGTGCCTGTCTGTTGTGCTGTTTCTGCCAGAATAGCCTTGTTTTGCCGCCAGAGAAGCGGCGTAGCACTTCCCGTGCCGCAATTGTTGTATTTGGGGATCCGGGAATCGGTCGGGAGGAACAGCTGGGAATTCCGCTGGGCGGATTGGAGAGGTTGAGGAGTACTGCGAAGAGTACCTTGTGTGGCATTATTGTATGGCAAGCGAAGGGTGCTGGAAACGAGGTGAGGCCTGGCTGGCCGCCGCGGACTAACAGCGAATCCGCTGGTGGTCCGCGATTCGTCGACCACTGAGGATGGACAAGGCAGCGGGAGGGGAGGTTATACTGCTGCATGTCAACCACAGGATGCGGAGCGATCCTCGCTTCCGGCAGCTTGTGGTGATGTCAGTCCGTCATTCACACCGCAGACGAACGAGCAGAGTTCATGTTCCCGAATCGATTCCTCGCTGTGCTGCTGCTGTATTCCCTTCCGGAGCTGAATCTGTGCGCTGCAGATCCGGAAACTCCGCTCTCGTTCAACCGGGACGTACGACCAATTCTGTCGGATCTGTGTTTTCAGTGTCATGGACCAGACAGTCAGCAACGCCAGGCGGGACTTCGGCTGGATGACCCGGCTGTTGCTGTGGCAGAACTCGAATCCGGACAGCGTGCGTTGGTAGCGGGGGATTTGCAGGCAAGTGAACTCATCCGCCGCGTGACTGCGACGGATGCTGATCTGATCATGCCGCCCCCGGAGACTGGAAAGCAGGTTACGCCGGAGCAGTTGAAGATATTGCGGCAGTGGATTTCCAGTGGTGCAGAGTATGAGCCGCACTGGGCATTTGTGATGCCTCAGAAAGTGAAAGTCCCCGCCAGTCCGTTCGCCACACAGAACGGGGCATCAGGCGAGCCGGTGGCAGCGATTGACGCGTTTATCCATCAGCGACTGCAGCAGCAGGGAATGGCCCCATCTGCCGCTGCAGACAAGGAATCC
>JALRDR010000550.1 GCA_023262145.1 Planctomycetaceae bacterium
GCCGCTCCGGATGTGTCCACAATGCGACCGGCAGGAAATACCAGGGCTTCTGCCATCCGTACCTGTTGCGGCTGCCGGGCAGGAAGTCGGATACCAGTCAGGAATGGACTGGGAAGTGTCTTCAGTTCGTCACCACTGCGCGACCGCGGAGACTGTGCACCTTCAGGAAGCGGCAACGGCTGCTGTCCCGGTGCCAGAATCTCTCGTCGTACAAACAGCATCCGCGGGTAGACGGGATGCTGGTCGGACGGCGTGGGAATATCAATGGTCAACTCGCCCGGCAGATCCGCAGCGGTAAACTCGCGCTGCACGACGATTGGTGTGTCGTCCCACGTTGCATTGTGCGCTCGGGCAATTTCCTTTCCCTCCAGCCAGAGCTCTTCGTAGCTTTTCCGCCGGGAACCGATGCGATAGGCATAGGTCACGACCAGCCGGTTTTCGCCGAGCTCCTGCGGGTCCGCCACAGAGACGTGCACCGTATTGCGGCCGGGCGACAGAAACGGCAGAGCAAACGGATTGTTCTGGATCGTGGCCTGCAACTGCAACTTCTCTACGGGCTGACGAAACGTCAGTCGCAGCAACGCCTGAGTGTGCCCGCCAACCAGTTCTCCGAAATCTGCCAGATCAGCCTGCTGCCAGAGTCCGTCGCCAACGCGGACTTCGCACTGCTGCACTCCCTCAGCAATCCCACTGCCCTGCGTCATGATGTATGGCGATTGCAGCCGCACCGTGACACGTCCGGGCTTGCCGGGATCTGCAGGCACCAGACGCCCATCGACGACGCTCGCATTTTCAGTCTCATGAAATGACTGCAGCACATTTTCCTGGGAAAAGTCTGCCCGAAAATTCAGCTCACCGTTGGCATAACTTTCCGCCGTCCAGTCCGGCCCCAGGTATGGCTCCACGACCGGCCCTTTTTCGGGGGAATTGCGAATTTCCTTGTCGCCGCAGGTGTGGCAGGGAGCAATCTCAGAATCGGCCCAGTACCACGCTCCCTCTGCCGCATCCCACGAATTGGTGAGGGCAAAGCCCGGAGCAAGATCGACTTCTGCCGAATAGCCGCCGCTGTCATGTCGCATGCCGGCCCAGCCTGGCTCCGGCCCCACGCGATTTCTCCTCCGTACTCCGGCAGCCACTCCGGCCAGGTCATCTCCGCAGGTCAGAAACGCCGGGGCCTGCCAGTTGGCAGTCGCGCCGGTTAACCTGAACTCATTGCCCTTTGCGTATACAACCCGCCGCTCCGGATCCATCACAAATGCGTTGAAGATCAGCCCTTCCGGATCCGCTGCCAGATCATCCTGCCCGGCAATCGTTCGCCGTGATGGATCCTGCGGATCCGGCATCCATGCATAGAACTTCAGGAACACATCCAGATAATGCCAGCGACCATCGTAGAACGCCTCGACCGTGGTATGCCCGGGCCAGCCGACAAATCGCCAGTCCCAGCCCATTGCTCGCCACAGGGCCGATTGCTCCGCGTGCAGCCCCCCGCACAGACTCCAGCCATAGCAGTGGATCTCCTTCAGTACCGGAATGCCGCCCGGCTCGCTGGGATACGCGCGGTGATAATGCGTCAGACGCATGAAGTTGTAGATGGCAATCGCTCGCTCATCGTTTGTTTCACAACCGCGAGTCACACTGTTGACGATGGCTTCCAGCGATGTGCAGTCGGCAGCTCCCTCCGGCAACACGCGAATGTCATGGATTGAGTCGCCGCGAGGCACTGTATCCTGTGCTGAGGCCGTACAGACAATGCAGCACAGCCAGCACAATGCCGTCTGCAGGCCCGAAATGCGAAATAACTTCATGGCACCTTCCCCACGAAACTTCCCCATGAAAAACACTCTCTTCCATAACCGCGATGAATCGGGCCCGAGCACAGCAATGATTCGAGACAACCTGTAACAACTCCCGGCTGCTGGAGCAATTCTGCGGACATTGACGGCCGCAGCCTTCCGCCGCAGGCGGAATTCTCTCGACGGCACAGCCCCCGGCAGCAGATTCGATTCCAATGGACTATTCTGCCCTCTGTTCCC
>JALRDR010000581.1 GCA_023262145.1 Planctomycetaceae bacterium
TCTTGTCATCACGGACTTCCTCTCTGAATACATTCAGCTGCACGCAGGCCATCAACGCAGGAATCAATCAGGCAACCAGCGATGTGATGCTACAGCAGCCCGTCCAGGCAGGCCCGCACACCACCCCGTCATTCTCGTGCACACTGCTCCAGTACGGCAAGCATTCCGCGACACATTTCAGGGCCCGAATCCGCAGTAAACGGGAACTGCCCACAATAGCGAGGCGACTGCAGGCCGGCATAACTTCGTGCCTGCAGATCATGCTCATCCGGCAGATAGCCAATGCGCCCGTTCGAATAACAGGCGATCATCAGGTCCCGGAACGGACTGGCGGCACGCACCTGCAACGCAAACGGTGAAAAAAACTCCGCAGAGTTTGCCACGAATCCCAGCTGCCCCACGCGGATCGCCTGCACTTCGCTGTCCAGCACTTCCGCTCGAGTCTGCAGGTCCGGAAGAATCTCATCCGTCCATTCCAGATGAAACCGACACATCGCCGCAACCGCCTTCCATTCATCACCACCATGCCGTGTCACCATGTCGTCCGGGCGGTTGGTCATGGAACGCCCCAGACTTTCACGCCATCCCGTCAGATCGTGTTCCAGCAGCCGCCGTTCCGCTTCATTGCGAACCGTCCACACTTCGTCTTCTGTCCAGCGGCGAGTCGACAATGAAACGATCTGCGCGCTGGCCGCAACACGCTGATCGGGATCCGGCTGAGCCTGCTCCAGAATCTGAGCTACGGCCTCGTCCAGCCGCTCTGCCGGAACATGGCAGCGTTCCTCCGTCTGAAATTCCCGCAGAAAATTCGTGTCACCACAGGCGCCCTGCAGATACATGGCGAGCGCACCTGGATATCGCTGCTCCAGCCGGTCGCAGACCTGACCGGGCACATCACGGCTGACTGCAAACGGTCGCATCTCGGTCATCACAGTCGGATGCGCGGCGAAACTGCAAAGCACTCCCAGGACGTTTCCGTCCGCATCCTCCACCGCGGCAGCCGTCAGACAATCGTCGACGACCCCTATTGCGCGTGTCCGATTGAAACTCAGTCCCGGCAGCAGCTGACTGCCACAGCGAAGTCGCGCCGGCTGCAGGTTTGCTGCCGCAGCAGTCACCGTGAGCACGATCTGTTCTGCCGCCCAGTCCTCGTATCGTGGGTCGCATTCTCCGACCCCGCGGAGACCACCGGCAGCGGGCGCGTTGTGCGTGTGGGAACAGGTTATCAGCACACATTCAGGCGGAATCTGCAGACGCTCGCGCAACTGCCTGCGGACCAGCTGAGTGAACCGCACATCAATCAGCATCAGGTCGATGGCCACCACCACAACCGTCACATCATCGCTGCGAAATACGGCTGCAGTCGCATACAGATGGTCGTGGATCGTCTGCCAGGTACGATTCAGGTAATAGCCCCAGCCGGTCAGTTCAACTCCGGCAGACGGAGTAATCTCACGTCGCGCAAATCCAGCCTGCAGCATGATCGGGTTCCTTTGCCAGCGAAATCGCTGAACGATTATAGTGAACACATCCGCCACTGCACTCCGCAACGAAGTGACGCAACTGCAACAGGATCCGAGTGATGAAGATTCAGTCTCTGGAGACGTACTGTGTCCGCATTCCGCTGCGTCCGGAACGCCGCATGATCTCAGCTCTCGGTCGTCACGACGCCTCAGAGTTTCTGCTGGTGCGTCTGACAACCGACTGCGGCCTGATCGGTGTGGGCGAAGCAACAGTGACGCCCCGCTGGAGCGGTGAAACGGCATTCACTGCAGCCGCGATCATTGACCGCCTGCTCGCTCCCGTCCTTGTCGGCCAGGACTGCAGCGACCCGGCAGCCATCGACACCCTCATGGAACAGCTCACCGTCGGCAACTGGTTTGCTCGAGCGGCTGTGGAAATGGCCTGCTGGGATGTGCTGGGAAAAGCACGGGAACAACCCGTCTTTGCACTCCTTGGCGGTGCTGTCCGACCGCTGCAGATTCGCAATCGCTTCTCCCTGGGTGCGTATGAACCAGCCGTCGCCGCTCATCGCGCAACCCGACTCCGCCAGGACGGCTTTCAGACAATCAAGGTCAAGGTCGGTGGTGACCCTGATCAGGACCTGCAGCGCGTTGCTGCGGTGCGTGAAGCAATCGGCGATGATTGTGAGCTGACCATTGATGCCAACGGTGGCTGGCGGCTGCAGCAGGCCGAACACTTTCTGGAACGAGCCCGCGATCTGAAGATTGTGCTGGTCGAACAGCCGCTGGTTCGAGGCGATTATTCGGGCACCAGAAAACTCAAGGATCAGTTCGGAATCAGAGTCCTGGCTGACGAAAGCTGTTTCGATGAAATCCAGCTGCGGGAACTGCTGATTCATCAATGCTGCGATGCTGTCACACTGTATCCTGGCAAGCAGGGTGGAATACTCAGGGCCCGGCGACTGGCTGCACTGGCTGCTGAGCAGAATATTCCCTGCACGATCGGTTCCAACCTGGAATGGGATCCCGGTGCCGCCGCAATGCTGCATTTCGTTGTTTCAACTCCCAACGTGCAGATTGAACAGATTCCCGGCGACTGTCTGGGGCCGTCCTACCACGAATTTTCCATCGTGCGCCAGCCGCTGCTGATTGAGGGACCGCACACCACGCTGAGCGATCGGCCGGGACTGGGTGTGGACGTGGACTGGGATCTGGTCCAACAGCATCGCATCACCTGACGACTCAGCCCGCGACAGCCTGCGTGTCTTCGCTGCGATCCTGCAGTGGCTTTGTACAGTCCACCATCAGCCAGCAGGCCCCCGAAAGAAAGTACATGCCCGCCAGTAAGGCGAAGAGCGGTCCCCAGTTCGTCTCGGTAATGACCGAACCGTTCACAGTCTGACTGCTTTCGAACCAGTCCAGCACTCCGCCGAAAATCACCGGCATGATCGCACCACCAGCAGTCCCGGAAGTATTCACGATGCTGAACACGGTCGCACTGAAGCGTCCACCCAGATCAGTGCAGGTCCCCCACGTTGTGGGCTGACTCCAGTCACTAAAGAACTTTGCAAACATCAGGCAGATTGCAGCACTGGTGCCATTCGACTGCATCACAGTCGCGATCAGCATACCACAGCCGACGATCTTGCCGACAAAGCCCACTCCCGAACGAACCACGCGTGGATTCCGCAGCCGACGGATCAGCCCGTCATTCAGCCAGCCGCCGACAATACCTCCTGCTGCGCCGCCCCAAAGCGGCAGACTCGCCAGCCAGCCGGTCTGCTTCAGGTCCAGACCGTGGACCGTCAGAAAATATGTTCCAATCAGCCCCACGAATACCACGTCGGATCCAGCATCCAGAAACTGCTGTGCCAGAAACCACCGCAGGCTGGAACTGCGGACCGCAGTCCGAAACGGCAGTACTCGAGCCTGTTCTGACACAGCCGCCGACGAATCTTCCTGCTGGATGAGCCGACGTTCGGCAGGGTTCACACGACCGTCCGAACCTGGAGAATCCCGCATCAGAAACACAACCAGCAGACACAGCACAATGCCGGCAATCCCCAGCAATGTCACTGCGGACTGCCAGCTCATTCCGTGCACACCCACCAGCCACGACATCAGGATAATGGGAGACAACGCCGCTCCGGTACGCCCAAAGGTCGTTGCAATCCAGCCCTGCAGCACGGTCCGTTGAGCCGGCGGAAACCAGAGACTGGAGACCTTTGTCAGGGCCGGATAACAACCAGCCTGCGTCGCTCCAAACAGAAAACGCGAGATGCCCAGCCACAGCAGACTTGTCGTCTGAGCGATCCCGACCAGTGCCAAAGACCAGGCAGCGATGATCACACTCAGCACGCGATGCGGTCCAAAGCGATCAATGATCACGCCACTGGGGATCTGCCCCACCGCATAGGTGTAGTAAAACAGCGAAAACAACAGCCCGATCTGCGTGTTGGAAAGTTGCAGGTCCCGCTGCAGTATCGGACCGATCAGATTCCAGCTGTACCGATGCAGATACAGCACGAACGACGTCGCGCATGCCAATGCAAAGACGAGCCAACGGACCGTTGTTGGTCTGGCCGTGAAATCAGGATCGACCCCGACGGTATCGTTCGCCATCGCCAGACTCCCGCAGCTTGTGGCTATGCTGAACCAATTCTATCACTGCGGATTCTGACACGATTTCCTGACTGATGCGAATGTAGGGCACATGCCGTCCTCACAGCATAGTTGACAGCAACCTGGTCCGGTTGATTCTTACCGTCCCCTGTGCCCCGCACAACGGTTGGCCAGGCGACATTGTGTTCACGCAGTTCCGTCACTCCCTCGAAGTCTGCAGTGCAAAAGAATCCTTACATTTTGTAAGGCAATACTGCTCTGCAAAGTAAAGCAGACATGACACTACCACTCGCAACTGTCAGATCAGGGCAAAAACGGGGGAGATTCAGGCAACTTGCCTACCCAATAGGACAGCCGTAGCCAGAGCGGCCACTCACTAATCGTTAAAAACGGACCCCCATCCAGCCGGCAAATAAACATTCATTTATCCACCTTCATGTCCGCCATTCCAGAAACCGCTCGCGGCACAGTTCATGCAACCTGGGTTCACCCCACCCGGAACGTACTTGTTTCACCTCAGTGATCTGCGTCACGAAATGCCACACGCAGCCTGCAATCCGCCCGTGACGCCGCCAAAACCAGAGCATTGTCTGGTGACGGCCATGTAATCACAGGAGGAGCGTCACCGGTGCGGATCACAGTTCTGTATTCACTATGTATTCGCAATGTATTCACTGAGTAATCACTGCTGGGCGTCAAGGCGGTATCACCGGTGATCCTTCAGGCGGGCTCTGCAAAGCCCGCAGACTGCACATGAAATCAAGGCTGCAGTCGCAACAGACTCGCCCATCAATACCCCAACTGCAGTACATCTGCAGTGCGTTGATGGTCTGCGGCTGCAGCCTTTCATACAGTTGCATCCTGTTCGACATCTGACGAGCGTCTCAGACTTCAACCGTCTCAGATCGCGCCCCGGCCGCAGCCCGGCGACCGTTGCTCAGCGTTTGACCAGCAGATGCTCATCAAACCACTCCGCAAAGCGGAGAAGATCCATCAGCATGCCCGGCCAGCCGTGTCCCTTACCTGGGCGAATTTCCAGCCGCACAACAGCTTGTTGCTGCCGCGCCTGTTCTGCAAAACGCTGCGACTGATCCACGGGAACAAGCGTATCCGCATCACCGTGCACGATGAACGTAGGTGGCATCTGCGGCGTGATGTGGTAGATGGGTGACAGCTCGCGCCCCAGGATCTTCCATTCCTCAAGCGACTCGGCACGTTTCCCAAAACCCGCGCGAAAACTCTTCGGCGGTCCCCCGTCCCCGGGATTCTCTGTCGAAGATCCAAGATTCAGCAGATCCGTCGGCGGGTAAAAGCAGGCCACGCACTGCACGGCAGAGGACACTCGTTCCACCGGATCCTCTGCGTTCGGGTTGCCATCATCGGCACAGGTTCCGAGCATCAGCGAAAGGTGACCGCCGGAACTTCCTCCAACAACGCCAAGTCGCTGCGGGTCAACGTTGTATTCCTCAGCGTGCAATCGAACGTAGCGCACGGCTCGCTGCACGTCCTTGACGATATTACTGACGGTGCATTCCGGCTGCGAAATGTGTTTCACCCCAAACACGGTGTAACCACTGCGCAGAAGTGGTGCGAACAGCGTTGGCGAGGTCGGGGCGGTACTTGATTTCCAGCCTCCGCTGACCATGAACAGAATTCCGGCACCGTTCGCTTCCGGCGGCGTAAGCACATCCATCATCAGCGGTTTCTGATCACGCACTCCGTACTGCACGTCTGCGGTCAGCTGATGCGGAGCCAGCATCCAGTACCAGTACATCCAGCCGATCAGGCTCAGAAAAATGGCAACCGGAATCCCCAGCCAGACCGCCAGTTTCTGCATGACAACTCCTTTACGAAATCAAGGCTGTGAACGCACCTGCGAGTCGGTGCGCAGTGCTTTTGCATCAGCGTTCACGAAACTTCAGTTCACTAAGCCGCACGGTATGTCTCACACGGGCGCGCCCCGTCATGTCGTGTACTCGCAACTGCAGCGACGGTGACGCTCCCCAGGTGATGCTGATCATTCCGAAATGAAAGTCCATACACGCCTCACCGATGCGGTTACCGTTGGGCTCCACATATTCCCAGTCTCGATTGAGCCCACTGGCCGTCAGATCGTACAGCGGATAACCACCAGGAATCTGCAGTCGTGACAATTCTCCCCAGTGCACGTCACCGGAAATAAACACGACCCCCTCTGCCCGTGTCTCCTGGATCAGATCGACCATCCGCAGCAGTTCCCGCGGGAAATTTGTCCAGGACTCCCAACCATTGTACTCATGGCCAAACTGAATACTGCTGCCAATAATCCGCAGATCAGCAGGCTCCAGGAGTCGTTGCTTCAGCCATTCCCATTGCTCCGCCCCCAGCAGCGTTTTCTGTGGATCCGTATCCGGCAGGTAGTCATTCTTCCACGAACTCAGGGGTGCTTTGAGTGGCGGGTCGCGGAAGCTGCGTGTGTCCAGCAGAATCACCTGCAACGACTGACCGCTGCCAGGTTCGCCAAACCGATAGCTGGTGTAGATGCCGGGATGCTCCCGCCGCACACTCTGCTCCGGCTCGTTCCAGAACTTGAGGAAGATCTGCTTTGACTGCTCGCGAAAGGGATATTCCCTGCCGGCATCGTTTTCTCCATAGTCATGGTCGTCCCACGTCGCGATGACAGGCATTGATGCACGCAGCTGTCGGAACTCGGGACGTTGCCCCAGCTTGTCATACTTCGCCTGCAGCAACTGCATATCGCGAGTATCCCCGTAGATATTGTCCCCCAGATAAATGAACAGTTCCGGCTGCCAGTCAACCACTGTTCGCAGGATCGGCTGCGGCTCGTCCTGGGTGGAGCAGGATCCAAAGGCAATGCGACTGATCGCCGGGTTCATTGCTGGCGCCGCTCGCGGTGGCGATAAGGCATCCTGAGCTGGAATGGCCACGCACGTGAGCGCAGCAAGGAACGACAGAACATACTCACAACTTCGTCGTGTCATCTGTATTTTCCATTGCATCAGCGTCTGCATCCCGCAATTTGATGTTCGCTCTGATTTCATCTGCACGTCAACCCGGCACAATACGCGGATGAACAGCCAGCACCGCAGAACACAACGGCACCTGACAGAACTCAGCGGTCGCGTACGCCAGCCGCAACCTGCTGCCCTCCATCC
>JALRDR010000736.1 GCA_023262145.1 Planctomycetaceae bacterium
CCTTCATCTCCGCTATGACCTCTTCATCTCCGCTATGACCTCTTCATCTCCGCTATGACCTCAGGTGACCAATGCCACGCAGCGACGTTGTCCTGCCTGAACGATCACTCTGAAGAGCAATAAGAAAGACTCCCGACCACCGGACATTGATCGGGAGTTGTTTGCTGTCGGCGGCAAACATTGTGTCGCCACTGCAGGTCCGCGATCAGAATTCGCCCACGAGCGGCTGGCCATTCTCGGTCCCGCCGATGTGCGTGTGCAGTGCAAACCACAATGAGGCAAATCGAGCCCCCTGCATGTTTTCACTGATGAACTTCACCGAACCGTCGCCAAGCAGGAACTGACCACCACCTGTGTGCTCAGAACTGGCACCCGGCCAGTTGTTATTCAGACCAAAGCAGGCCAGATAGGTGGGCGGCAACGTATAAGGTGCAGCCTTCCACCAGAATCCTGCAGCGGCACCGTCAGGTCGCAGCCATTGTCGAACGCCAGTCTGTCCGATGCCACGCAGGGCCGCAGAGTCCATCACGTCGCCGTTGCTTCCCGTATCGATGAATGGTGTGCGGTAAACGGAATTGTTGGCCCCGCCGCCGCGACGTCGACCACCCATTGCCTGGTGCCCGGGAGCTCCCGGACGTGGCTGGTAACCTTTTGTGGACACTTCCCCAACGCAGATCGTGTTGGACGTACCGTCCTTGAAATCTTCCAGACGCACTCCAAGCGATCCATTCTCAAATGGCCCCTGAGCCCAGTGCGGTCCGCGATAGTGCCAGTCCCAGCCCATGTTGCCCGCATAATTTGTGTGCGAGAATCCATGCTGCGAAACGGCGCCGCCAAAACCCGGGTCGGATGGACACTGCAGCGTGGGAATGATCTGAGCCACAATCTGCTGCCCGTTGGGAAGCAACTGCGAAACATTATTCGCCGTGTCCCACATGGGCAGATCGAAGCGAATGGAGTTATACAGGTTGGCCTGCTCCAGATAGGGCAGGATCAGTGACATCCAGGTGTGGTTGCGAGGCACCGGGTTTGTGTTCCCCGCACCCATGTACGCAACCATAATCTGCGTTGGCGGCAGCCGCCCGTGTGTGTCATGGTAGTTGTGCAACGCCAGACCGATTTGCTTCAGATTGTTTTTGCACTGAGTACGACGTGCCGCCTCACGTGCCTGCTGCACCGCAGGCAGCAGCAGAGCGACCAGAATTGCAATGATGG
>JALRDR010000794.1 GCA_023262145.1 Planctomycetaceae bacterium
ATGCACAGAGACCCGATGATTCCAAACAACAGACCAGCGGGGCTGCCGCCATGCACAATTCCCCCCGGACCTGCAGCCCGCGCAACGAGGTATAGCGCCGTTGCCGCTACCATCACGACAAGCGATCCTGCCATCCATCGGGAATGTGTCCGGTCAACGAGCACAGGCTGGTCCTGAGTTCAGAATGATCTTTTGTCTTGAGGCCCGGTAATGCTCAGATCAATTCTGAGATTCACCGCAGGGCCTGAAATCGCCTTGCCTGAAATCCCCTTGTAAGACAAGGTTCTACATTGTGCAGCACCCACCATCCCCAAAGCACTACGGTCGAAATGTGTTATAGAATACTCTTCCGTCTACCCTGATGGCTGCATCGTGCGGACAGGCATAAACGCAGCTGGGATCCTGAGAAGGCGTAGCGGCACATAAATCGCAGACGGTTGCCTGCTGTGTCACGACACGAAATTCTCCGTCCTGATCCGGACGAGCATCAGAGCCATGTTCAACAGGATTCATGTGAATGGAGCCAAACGGGCAGTCATCAGCACATTTCTGACACCCGATACACCACTCCGTAATATTCATCTCTCCGTCCGCGCCGCGGTAAATCGCGCTCACTGGACAATTGCGCATACAATAAGGGTCCACGCACTCTCGACATGCCATGGGAATCAAATAGTTACCAACCCGCTGACCCTCCAGATAAAGTCGAGTCAGCCCGTCGTCATGGGAGTCCACACAGGCCTTGATGCACTCCCCGCATCGAGTGCAGCGATCGAGGTCAACCAGGAGCAGATTCTGTCCCTCAACAATCCGCAGCTCATCCATTTCGCGTGAAAAAAAGTCGCGGGCTTCCTCCACCTGGATCGGAGTCCTGTTCTGCTCCTCGTATTGCAGCACAACTTTGTCGATCGCCTCCGCAACTGCCGGATTGGACCTGGCCACGAAGCGAAGCGTCTCACCACTAAGTCGTACGGCCTCCACGATGTTCCGCGAATTTTCCTTCCCCGTACTCAACTCATCTTCAAAGGCAATACAGGTCGCATTTCGAGGGTCTCCTCGCAGCACTCCCATTTCGCCGATATGAGATCCACTGCCCAGATATGTCAGAGTTCGCGAATAAATCAGCGATCTCGAACGTCGTGGCAGTTCCGGGCAGGCAGATTCCAGCAGCATTCGGCGAATAACTCGCCAGGATACCTGAGACATTTCCGAGATCTTCAGGTTCAGATCAGGAACCTGCCGGACATCGTGAGGCAGCGACAGCATCTCCAGCAGATCCCCCACCGTTTTCACCGGCGACTGCTTGCTGATCGCCGCAGCAAGGTCGGCATCGCGAATGAACTCATTCAGCGCCAGTCGCAGGTTGTTACCCTGCGACTGCACCGCCGTGTTGCTGCCGGATAATGCATCCTGAAGATCGTCCGGCAACAATGACGCAGTCAGCAATGCCGACGGCTCTCCCGCTGCCAGCCATTCCCCAAGCTGCCTGCCCACCACGTTCCAGCGTTCCTCTGAAATCTGATCCCGCCCGAACAGCAGATTCATCCCCTTGCGCACCTGCACCAGGC
>JALRDR010000928.1 GCA_023262145.1 Planctomycetaceae bacterium
GCAATCAGGCTCGCGATGCATTCGATCTGTCACAGGAATCCGACGGTCTGCGGGATCGCTACGGTCGCCATTGCTGGGGTCAGCGCTGCCTGATGGCGCGCCGACTTGTCGAAGCAGGCTGCAGTTTCGTGACAATGGTCATGGAGAATCCGTATCAATCGGGTGTGGAATGGCTGAAGAACGGCACTTACAACTGGGACTCCCATGCCGTCAACTGCCACATGTTCGACGATGCCAAGGTTCGTCTGCCGATTTATGACCAGGCCGTCACCGCACTTGTAAACGATCTTTATGATCGCGGACTGGATCGGCGAGTGATGCTGGTGGTTACCGGTGAATTTGGTCGTACCCCTCGAATCACAACGCAGGCAGGCAGCCAGACGGGCGTGCAGCAGCCAGGACGTGATCACTGGCCGCAGGCAATGTCGATGCTGGTGGCCGGTGGTGGCATGCGCACCGGCCAGGTGATCGGGGCGACCAACTCCAAGGGCGAATACCCTCAGGAACGCCCACTGACGCCCAATGATCTGTGGGCAACTGTCTATCGCCATCTGGGAATTGATCCGGAGCGAACATTCCCGGACCACAGCGGTCGTCCAATGCCGATTCTGCCCTACGGCGAACCCATTGCCGAGCTTCTGCCGGTCAGCTGACTGCAGGCGACACAGAGAGAGGCAGCTGCTTCAGTTGCCTTCCCAGCGCACAGCCTGCTCATCAATCACCCCACGTTGCTGCAGCAGTTGCAGTAACGGTGCCTGCTCCGGTTTGCTCTGCGTCACCAGTGTGGTCTGCATCGCGGCCAGCACGGGCAGCAGGTCTGCCGGAATTGTCCGACTGAAGTTCAGGATGTCCGGGCCGGCTTCATCGATGGCAACTGAGGGCAATGTCAGGGAGCTGATTCCCGATTCAAACACTGTCGCCAGCATGGCCAGACTTTCGCTGCCAGGGGCAGCAGCAAGGTGCAGTTCCTGCAGATCAGGACATTGTTTTCGCAGCAGGCGTATGGCCTGCCGCAGATCCCAGACGCGCATGGTATCCAGTGTTGTGCCGATCAGCTGAAAGCGGCGACGAATCTGAATCTGTCGCGCCGTATTTCCGGGCCACGACTGTATGGTGCCGGGGCGCAGGACGATCACTGCCGAAGCAGTCTGAGCATTCTGAACGGCTGGAGGCTGTGCGACAGAATCGGTGGCTGCCAGGAGCTGCAGTGAGGTGATTCGATTCAGTGGAACCTGTGCGTCATGGACGATCTGCAGCTGCAGTGGAACATGCATCTGACTGGCGAAGGAAATTGTTGTCCGCTGCAGATGCGGCTTTTGAGCCACGAGTTCCGATGCTGTTGCTGCTGCGGTGACAGGCGCATCATCATCCGGCCACGCTCTGAGACAACGATCGCGGAGCTGATTGCGAACGCCGTCAAGGAACAGCTGTTGATTGCTGGTGATCCCCTCAAGCTCCGGGAGCCGTGCTGCAGGAACAAACACTTCATCGATGGTCGTGTTCTGTTCATCAGAGGGCAGGGCAGTAAAAACCTGCAACTGCTGCGGCGTGAAATACTTCACGGCCGTCTTTTCAATCTGATCCGTCGTATTCCGAAAGTGGCGATTGAACCAGCGGAAGGCATGAATGTGCAGTTCCTGAGTATCCTGGTGCGGTCCTTCAGTAATCTGCAGCCCAAGGTTCTCTCCGGCGTCATACAGGTTGTAGATGTGGCGTGTCTGCCGATGCACATCAATCACACCTTCCAGCGGAAAAATCGAATCCTTATCCGTGTTGGAGATCAGCAATGGACGCGGGGCGACCAGCGCTGCCACGCGAGCAAAATTCCAGCGGCAGGCATTCACCATGAACATGCAGTCGCAGTGTCCTTCCACACAACCGCGGATCACGTGATCCCGCATACTGGTGATGCCGGCAACAGGAACCGCACACTGAATCCGATCATCCAGCGCTGCAATCCACCAGCTGTAAGCGCCTCCTCCGGATCGACCGGTCACACCCATGCGACTGCCGTCCACTTCCTGTCGAGTTTCGAGGTAATCCAGTGCACGAATGCAGTTCCATGCTTCAACACCGGCTGGCGTATACCCGCGTGAATTCCACCACCAGCGATTCAGGTTGTATGTCCCGTGATGCAGTCCTTCGATTTCCCCCAGCTGCAGTGTGTCAATGATGAGGCAGACATAGCCATTGCGAGCAAACCATGCTCCATGATGCTGATAGTGAACCTTGCTGCCATAGCTGACACCGTTTTCCTTCACACGGCCATGGCCGCAGACATACAGCACCGCAGGCAGGGGACCGGACTGTTCACGAGGACGATACAGACTGGCGGTGACATAAAGCCCGGGCGACGACTGAAAATGCAGCCGCTCCACCACAAACTCCTGATGCTCAGTCACAGCCGTTGTCTCAGCCTGCAGCGGTGTGCGTTCCGGACGCGGACTGAGCCCGAGCATCATGAACAGTTCCTCACGCAGTCGCGGTCGTTCCTGTTCCCAATCCTGCAGCGTGTGGAACTGAGAAAGTTCATTTGCATCTTCAATCTGCTGTACCTGATCTGCAAAGAATGCCGACAGCTCCGGGATGTCATGCAGGCTCCAGCGTTGAGCTGACACGTCGCAGACGGGGATGCAACAGACACACAGCAGCAGAAACAATCCACGAAGAGCGGACATGGATGCGTCCTTTCAGAACAGCGGGCTTCTTCCGGCAAAGCAATTTTCCACTGTAACCTGTGGTTCGGCAAAAGCGAAGCCGCTTCAGCGGTCGGCCGCATCGTGTGGACGACCGGCAGCGGTGCATGTGAACTCATCGCCGGAGTCGATACACTGGGAGGCAATCATTCGCTGTCGGTGGCAGGGCTAATTGCACAGCACCACCAGTTTCCTCGCGAAATTCTGACAGGAAGAAAAAATGCGATCAATGCTCCTGCTGGCCACACTCATCACCGGGCTGCATTCGGCCGGCCATTCTGCAGCACTTGCTGAAGAACCTCTGGCAATC
>JALRDR010001154.1 GCA_023262145.1 Planctomycetaceae bacterium
CATTCTTGTCTGCCATGCTTTTGCTTACCTGCAAGTGTGAAGGCAGAGCAAACCGTCGCAATTCCTCACCCCTGCCGCTGAATTCAATCAACTGTGGTCCATATTCGTCAGAGATGAAGATTGAGCCATTCGCGCCAATCCGTATTCCTTCCGGGTCCAGCCTTCCGGCGGTTTGATCACCAGGCTGCAAGACCTTCGACGAACCGCTGAAGCATCGTCCCTGCTGATCACGCAACAACAGCGTCTCCTGCAGTTCAGCCTGAAACCCGGCACCATTCTCACCACTCCACGTGAGGTCCAGTACGTGCAGGCGGCATTCATACTCAGTCGCTCCATCATCCGGACCACGATCTGACAATGCCAGGTAGCGGTTTCCCTGCCCCGTGTACTCGAGTGCCGAGATCCCGCCGAAACGATTCGCCGGCTCACCATTGACCAACAGTCGCTCCTGACCGGACAGATCACGATCTGCACCGGAAATCAGGGCTTCGCCCAGAAACTCAAACCGGTCCTGCGTCGGGGCCTCCGCGGCAATCCCTGTCGCGCAGGAAAGAATCATCAGGCTCCCCAACAACTGCCGACTCATACTACTAATCACGCGAACGTTCCTTCTGCTGAACTACAAGTCCTGACAATCAAACGACACCGTGCTGAAAACACATGCAGGCGATGGCCAACCCCGCTTCTGTCTGGCGAGGCTGGCCCTCAACCTGCTGAATCTGCTCAACCGGACAGGTCAGAATTCGCCGGCCACTTCTCCACCGGAGCGTGTGCAGAGAGAGATGAACAGCAGTGTGTCCATATTCTCACTGACGAATCGAACCGACCCGTCTGCCATGGCAAATTGAGCACCACCAGTGTGGAAGCTGTAAACCTCGCTTACATTGATGGCATTAATCATCTTTGGGCCGTAAGACGTCAGACCGTCTGCAGTAGCACCATTGATACTGAAACCACAGTCCGGATCAGCCCAGCCGGTTCCGTCGGAAGGATGAAATTCATTCGCGCTCAGAGCCACAACCTTGTCGTCGGTGTAGGCAGCGAACATTGCGGCGTTCATGCGACCATTGCTGGTCCAGATGTCCGGCTGGCCAGCACATTCTGCCAGCATGAAGGTGTTTGAGGTCCCGTCGGTAATGTCACGCATGCGGTTCTTCACACCCTTGGAAAGCACACCAGCACGGGACGGAGTACCGGGGTCAGACATCCCCAGAACCTTGGTGAAGGTTTTCGGCTTGACTTCATTGATGCTGCCGTAGTCGCCCGCGGCTGCACCCTTTACCCACACCTTGTCGACGCGATCTGATCCCGGCGCCGTCGGGCAGACAAACGTCGGAACAACCTGAGCAACCGCGGGACGATTGGCCAGCGCACTCCAGGGCAGACTGAAATTGATTGCGCTGGCCAGATTCGCCTGCTCAAGATACGGCAGAGCCAGCGTGGTCCAGGACTGGTAGCCACTTGCACCACCATTTGGATGATCTTCGATCACAAAGTTTGGGTTCAGACGGCTGGGGGGCAGAGTGCTGTGAGCCGACTCATAGTTGTGCAGGGCCAGTGCCAACTGCTTCAGGTTGTTCTTGCACTGTGTGCGGCGAGCCGCCTCACGTGCCTGCTGAACTGCCGGCAGCAGCAGCGATACCAGAATCGCGATAATCGCGATCACAACCAGCAACTCGATCAACGTAAAACCGCGTCGTCTTCGTGACACACTTCTCATTTCAAGCTCTCCTGAACTTTCTAAGAAACGAACGTAATCCACTTGCACGACTGGAAGGGACT
>JALRDR010001165.1 GCA_023262145.1 Planctomycetaceae bacterium
CAGCTGGCTGGCGTTCAGCGCCGCAGAACCGTCGAACGCGGCCACCTGCATGGCCACATGCAAGGCAGCTCCCCACGAAAGCGTGACGCCAGCTCCGCCAAAGCCGAAACAGTCAATCACCGGCGGCAGCCCGGCACGATCCTGCCATCTGAGCGTAACCGTTGCGACTCCGTCGCCGTCCAGATCCATGTGCCGGTAACCCACCTCACACGCACGAATTGCTCCGATCGGCTGTCCTGTCAATTGCCGCACAAGGTCCCGATTGAGCTCCACGATCGGACGCGGCACGTCCACTCCGCAAATCCGCACCGTCGGGCCTGTGTAAGCATGATCGGGGACAAACACACCCTCGCCGTTCACTCTCCCCGTCTGCCGCGTGCCACCCAGCACACAGTCACCGTTCCGAGGATAGAAGTACACGTCGGCGAGGGGACCTGGTCCAGCTGCTGGAAACTCCGCAGCAGCTGGCGTGTAGTTGTATGACACGGGCGGCTGACTCAAGCCGGGGAACTCAGCACGCACCAGAATACCCCGAATCAGCACCCCCGGGGACACGTCGGCAAACACCTGATGAGAGCCGGCACCAAGACAGTTGACCACGATCTCAGTGCCAGTCATTGACCTGAGCAATCGCCGAGATATTCGCTCCCGAATACAGGGAATCCCAAGCGACTGACACCGCGAAAACAGCCACGCCCCATACACAGGCATGTCACAGAAGAAACATGTGAAGCTGCAACCGGACGCCTGCTCAGCACCACTGCGCAGGATTGGAACATCCGATCCGTCGCAGGTCCGGAAATCAGGCATGCCCAGCAGATGATCTGCGATGACCTGCGGCTGCTCACTGATTTCGTAGTGCGTTTGCCGGCGAACCCCGCCAACCGCGTGGCTGGCGAGGATTGCGAACACAGCCTGAGCATCCGCAGCAAGCCGGGGCAGCATCGGACTGCTGACCGTATGCGGAATCACCGACGCCGCCGGGTAGGCGCTGGCAAAAAATGGATCGGTGCTGGCATCCATATCCGTCAGCCGCCGCTCCCCACGCAGTGTCACGTCATGCCCGGCACAGCGCAACGCAATCGCAGTGGTGAGCCCAAGCACACCCGTTCCCAGCACCTGAACACGACTCATGCCAATGACTACTGCTGGAGAAAAACAAGCGATTACCACACCACCTGCGTCAAAGTTGCTGTGGTCCGCGCATCAGAATAGCGGACCACGCTGGCACAGACCAGATGGAGTGGCGAAAGCCCGACCATTGGACTCATGGCAGGCGGGAGCCTGGCACCAGCATGCAACCGCAAATACGATCACACCAAACACGCAACCAGGCCAGCTCGTGCATGCGAAGATCCGCCGCTGCGGATACCATGCATCTCTGTACCTGGACTCATGGCTGGCGGGAGCCTGGCCTACGCTCGGGGATGCACTTCGTCCAGCGAGACGAAGCTGTCACACACGCCGCAAATGCGGCGGACCAGGTGCAGGCGGGACGCCTGCCGGGACGCCTGCCTGCGGGTCAGCGGACCATGCTGTCGAAGATGACCCAGCGGAAGGTGAGCAATACGCAGACAAGGCACATCCACCACGTCGCCTGCTGGGCGACCTGACGATGTCGCCAGCCGTAGAGGATGCCAAGGCCCACGCCGGTTGCCAGCACCTTGAACGCTGCCAGGTGCAGCGGGTTCGGGACCAGGCCTGCCGCCAGCGGGTTTGTTTCCCGCATTTGTCCGGCCTGCAGTGCCAGTACGGTCCAGATCAGATCAAGGACCGACATGCCCATCATGAGCAGCACTGCGGTGGTGGCGAACCGTGGCCCGTGGGGTTCATCCTGACCGGGGCGACCGAGCCCTCGAGCGATCCACTGCAGCATGGACCCAAAGGCGATCACACTGAGCAGCATGCCGACAACAGTGAGCGGATAGGAAAGCAGATCGAGGCGTCGAACCGCATTGATCTGGCGAGCATTCTCGTTAGCCACAAGCGTACTGGTTTCGCAGTACTCAGTCATTTTCTGCAACATCGGCCCGCTCAGCGTGACTTGATCCAGCCATTTCCTCCACGCGATCCCGGCAGCATCGGCCGAAATCAATGACCGCAACTGAGTCTGCTTTTCTGCCGTGGCGTCCAGCCCGGACATGACGCTGCAAAGCAGGTACTGATCGTCACGGGAGGACAAAAACAACGGCATGCCCTCGTTGGCAAGAACGATGAAGGACTTTGCGTTGAGTTCGCCATCGATCCGGCTGGCAATTTTGTGGTAGATCGACCGAGTGGCCCCCTGACGTCGCTTGCCACCCTCTCGGTTTCGCCCGCGGCGCCCCTCGAAGTACTCGTCTTCCAGCCCGTCAGAGTCATATTCGTCGTCTTCGTAGTCCTCCGGGTTGATCAAATCGACGTTGAGCCGCACTTCACGACCGTTGACCCAGAGTGAACTGTCATCCGCCTCGATGCGATAGGGCGGTGCCAGCATTCCGTCCATGAAGAACACCCAGCCATCGTCGCTGTGAAAAACGCGACGTCTTGCAGTCAGTTCCACAGCGTCCGCCGTTTCCGGCACCTGTGTCTCTTCAGCCGAATGCAGCGCACCACAGCTGAGACAAACTGTCATTCCAGCAAGGAGAAAGCGTAGCATGGGAGTTCTGATCCGCAGCAGGCAGAGTCGTTCTGGTGTGATACGACGCTGCGGAGAAGTGTGATTTCCGCCGCCTGTCGTACCGGTCAGGGCAGGTACAGTGTTAAACCCCGACCGCCGCCCCAGGGTAGCGGAAAAACCGACGGCATTTTCAATTTCCGGATTTCCATTCCAGCTCTGCCGCCCTTCGGCTGAAATCCACGCAGTTCCGCGGAATCACGCCGAAACCTGCAAACGCCTGCAGGTGACGGTCACCGCCATTTACGAAACGCAGACCGCCACAATCCCTGCCACAACTCCATGCGATTGGGGACAGCAGTGTCAATTAACCGGGGGCCCGCAGAACCCAGCTGATCAGCTCATTCAGCCGCGGCGTCTTGCCCTGCCAGAGGATTCCGATGCGATAGATCCTGGCCGCCGCCGTCACACCACCCGCCGTTCCGCCCAGGAGCAACAGGATGCTGCAGAGAATCTGCCAGACCGGGATTGTGGCCCCGGTCGCCAGTCGCAGCGTCATCATCATCGACGTCGATGGGGGAAAGAAGCTGAATCCGGTCGCCAGCGTACTGTTCGGTTCGCGGACGACGTTGATCCAGACCATCAGGGGCAGCAGGATCACCATCCAGACAGGCAGAAGCAGACTCTGGGCTTCCCGCAGGTGACTCACACAAGCCCCGATCGCCATGAACAGGGAGCTGAACATGAGCACGGCCAGGACCTGATAGATCAGAAACCACGGAAGCACGTGAAACGGAATCAGGTCACCATAGCCCTGGTACATCGCTAAGCTGATGGCACCCACGGCGTACACGCTGAAGACCGTCAGCGATCCGGCTACGTTCCCAAGCAGCTTGCCCAGCATCAGCTCCTGAGCATTCGCAGCCCCCAGCAGCACTTCAGAAATCCGCAGCGTCTTCTCCTCCAGCACGCTCTCGAGCATTGGCTGAGCTGACATCATGATGATCATGAACATCAGCATCATCATCGCCATGGGAACCAGCGTCGCCGCCATCTCACTCGGCTTCTCCCCGCTGACAATGCTGCCATCATCTGCGCGCGAATAGAGTCCCTTCCCGACGACCTCAGGGCGACGTTCGACCTCCAGCATCACCTGCGGCAAAACCGCAACCGGAACGGCTTCAGCCAGCCGCACTCCGCGGGTGAGCTGATTCAGTGTCGCGTCAAGCCAGCGTCTGGCATCTGACATCGCTGCATCTTCCGCAACATAGGCGATCTTCGGCAGGTCCAGAGCACCGGGCTGCAGATCCATGCCGATCACCGGTGCAGCCGGCGTGACCACATCCGCGGGAATCTCAATGAATGCGTACAGACTGCGTTCGCGAATCTGTTCGGAAAGTTCCAGCCGGGCTTCGTCGTCGAACGATTCTGCCGGCACCGATTCAATCACGTACCGATGAATCTCCTCCAGACCCATCGCTTTTCGAATCCGCGTCTTTTCGTCAGCATCGTCGTCTGCAGAACCCGTAGACGTCGCAGCCACGTTGAGCTGCTGCGTACGTTGCTCCGCTGCCAGCTTCAGCGGCAGGAACAGCGCACCGGTGTGATCCACAACCGCAATGCGACGATCCTGAGCCCGTTCCATTCCACTGAGCAGTCGCGGAGCGATCATCCCTCCCAGCATCAGAACGGGCATCATTGCCAGCCCGATGAGGAATGCCTTTGTCGACACCATCGCGTTATATTCACGTCGAGCAATTGTCAGAATCTTCTGCATCGGCCTGTTCGCCTGCTTCTGCCTGTCGGAACCAGATGTCCCACAGTCAGCCTTGTCTCTC
>JALRDR010000042.1 GCA_023262145.1 Planctomycetaceae bacterium
ACTTGAGCGATTGAAGGTGAGCGGACCTGCATCCCGACACGGCCACCAGCTCCATTCGTGATGCTCCCCGGGCTGATTCAACTGGCTGTGGTCCGGTAATCCCGTCGGACCATCCGGCATGTAGGCCCCATAAGCGAAGTAGCTCACCAGCATGCGTTTCGGCAACCTGTCGCCATGCCCGCCAGCAGCCACCGCCCTGTCAGCTGCCATTCCATTCAGCAACGGCAGCCCCAGCGCAATCCCGCCACCTTGCAGCACTTCGCGACGATGCAGTTGCCATGATTTCCGTGTCATTGCTGTGTTCCGTTCTCTCCACGAAATGTGGAACTCTGGCAGACCAGTACAATCAGATCCCGCAACGGGAACCCTTTGACCGACGCTTCGTCAAGAATCGATTCCACCACACTGCGGTCACGATAGGTCAGTTCCCGCCCCAGCCCGTAGCTGAGCAATCGTCGCGTCAGGTTCTCCGCAATGTCCGGCAGCCGCGATTGCAGCAGGTGCTGCTTCAGCTGCTGCATTCCATCCACTTCCGGACCGTTCGGCACCCGCGCACTCGCCTGCACAGATTCCGTGTTCACAGACTCAAGATATCGCAGATACCCGCTCAAGTCGCCGTCTTTCTCCCTGGCGAACCCCCGCACCCGAGTCCCTTCCCTTGGCACCAGCGGCTGATATCTGCCGATCGCATTGTACCGCTCAAAGGGAATTCCCCATGGGTCAAGCCGTACGTGACAGTCACTGCATCCCTCTGCATTCCGATGTTGAGCCAGCAGGTCCTTGATGGTGACCGCCTGCTCTGCCGATTCCCCTGCCGAATCACTCAACGCTGGAACCTCCGCCGGCGGTGGCTTGACATGCTCTCCCAGAATCGCCTCCCGCAGCCACACCGCTCGATAGATCGGATGCGGAGCTGACCCGGTGCCGTTCCCGATGAGCACTGAGCCGTGCGTCAACAAACCGCCAAGATGATGCTCTGGCTGCAACTGCACCGCTCGCAGCGCTGCTCCTTCCACGCCAGCCACACCGTAATGGGCTGCCAGAGGCTGATTGAGCATCGCGAAATCAGAATCCACCAGCTGACTTACCCCACCATTGCGGCGAATTAACTCCGCCACAAAACTTACCGTCTCATCCAGCATGTGATCGCGTATTGTGGGAATATATGGCTCTTCCGTCCCGGACCGCTCCCCCGCTTCCACGTAATACAGGAACCGTGGAAACAGATCACTGTTGATCGGAACCGTCTTCATCTTCGCCAGACTCAACCACTGCATTGTGAAACTGCTTACGAAGTTCCGCGATCTGGCATCAGCCAGCATTCGCTGCACCTGCTCCTCAATGATTCCCGGCTCATCCAGACTTCCCGCTGCGGCCAGATTCAGGAGCTCTTCGTCGGGCATACTCGCCCACAGAAAATACGACAGCCGCGACGCCAGCTCGTACTGCGCACCCGTCACAACTCCATCAGCCGTTGTGTGCAGCAGAAACTGTGGCGTCACCAGCACCAGTGCCAGCGTCTCCCGCATGGTCGCTTCCAGACTGACAAAGTCCGGCTGCAGAAGTTCATACACGCGACAGAATCGCTGCACCTCCTCCACTGTGGCAGGTCGCCGATATGCTCGCGACATGAATCGCTCAATCACCTGCTCCACATATGCCGCAGGATCATCCTCCCGCAGCGGTGATGCAAACAGCACACGCCTGTGGTGCTCCGGCGGCCAGACGTCCGTAACCGGTGCTGCAAATTCAATCCAGTCCACCACAGCCCGCGGCATCTCCGGCTGACGCGGCCAGTACAGAAAACGATTGTCATCGTTTAATGTGCCGTCGTCGTAAATATTCTGCGGAGTGAGTGTCAGCGAATCCGGCTCCAGCCTGCCCCGCTGCACTTTTCCCTGCTGCACCGGAAAATTCTCGATCCGCCCCCGCAGTTCATACACCTGCGGCTGATCCGCAGAACTGCC
>JALRDR010000066.1 GCA_023262145.1 Planctomycetaceae bacterium
TCCCATGTTCGTAATCCCAGCTGATGGTTGCCAGTTGCGACTGAGGCTCCACCACGATCCCAGCCTCTTCCTGACACTCCCTGACAGCGCAGACTCTCGGCAATTCCTGGGAATCGCACTTGCCACCGGGGAATTCCGCCAGACCGGGCAGCGACACAGCGGATGAACGTTCCCCGACCAGAACGCTGGTGTGCCGGATCACAACCGCTATTCCAATTCGCTGTCTGCCTGATTCGGTCATCTGAGGTTCCTCAGTACGTTCAAGTATCGCCCGCGCCGCGTGCCTTCTGGAAGAAGTCGGCCGGTGGAGCTCCCATGATGCTGAATCCACAGTCAACGTGCAGCACTTCGCCGGTGATGCCGCTGGAAAGATCGCTGAGCAGTGCCATGCCCGTCTTGCCCACTTCATCAGCTGTGATGTTTCGACGCATCGGGGAAATGCCGGCATACAGATTCAGCATATCGTCAAAGTCACCGACACCCATGGCACTCACGGTCTTGACCGGACCGGCACTGATTGCATTCACACGCACTCCATCAGGCCCCAGTTCACTGGCCAGATAACGTACACTGCACTCCAGAGCCGCCTTGCAGATACCCATCAGGTTGTAGCCGGGGATTACTTCTTCACCGCCGAAGTAGCTGAGCGTCAGCACACTGGCATCTGCACTCAGAATATTGCGGCGTCTGGCTGCACCAGTCACAGCCAGCAGACTGTAAGCACTGATTTCCATGGCCGTCTTGAATCCCGCGCGACTGCTCGCCCACGTCGGTCCGGTGAGGTCGGCTGGGGGAGCAAACGCGATGCTGTGAACAAGAAAGTCGATCTTGCCGAATGTTGCTTCGGCCTGCCCCATTACGGCATCAATCTGTTCGTCACTGCAGACGTCCATTGGAACCACAAACTTTGCCCCCAGCGGATCAACAAGTTTGCTCACCTTCTTGAAGTTCTTGGGCCGGTCTCCTGCATCAGGCAGGTGCGTAAACCCCATCTCCGCACCTTCCCTGTGCAGATTCTCTGTGATCGCCCAGGCAATCGAACGCTCGTTTGCGATCCCCAGAACCAGACCCTTGCGACCAGTAAACAAACCCATCTCTGTGTCTTTCTACATCAGTTGTCGCTTCAGACGACAAGATTGGAGAGCAGTAAATTCTGTCCGAACAGCATGCTTGACAGGCCGAGCGGCGTGACGAAACGGCCGCCCATGCTGCCTGCTGCAGCCCCCTGCAACACACAGCAACAACCCGGAGCAGATGCTGTACACCCACGATCGGCAGAATGGTTTTCAGAATAATCCAACGAGCCGGCAGAATCACTCCACAGTGCCACACACAAACGCCCTGCACCGCTGACCCTGAACCTGCCAGCAACCAGTTCAGTGACACACTGGCAGACTATAGAGAGTGTATTCTGGAAGGAAAAGTCACGCTCAGGTGCTTCCAGGCTGTCGGACAGATCAGTATGAGCACCCTGCCTGTGAGCCGACTGCAGCTTAGCCAGCCTGCAGAATCGTAAAAAACGGCAAGACCGGGAGATCTGCCAATCTGAATGCTCTAATGTCCCATTTGGATCATCCTCACCCGCTACTTTCCGCAGCCTGCTCAGGTCTGGACTAGGTTAGCCAGAACGCAGCAGTCGCAGTCGGCTGTGCGCTGTACCTTCTGCCCAGAGACAGGCTGTTTCGGGCATTGATTTCTTTGAATTCCCTCATCCGGGTTGGTTTCATGGCCAATACGGGCTCCACGACACCTCAAACCAGGCAGACTGACGCAGCGCACGGCGAAGCTGTCGACGCGCGCACCGACGCCGGTGGCCCCGGAGCGTCCGAGCTGTCCCGGAAGTCACGCAAACGGCCACGAGGTTCCGGCCGACGCAGCAGATCTGCGGAAAATGCAAAGTCCGATATTCAGACCACCGCAAAAGCCAGCCAACCTCAGTCAACTGCAGGCCTTGCAGATGCACTGCATTTCCAGAGCACCTCCTTTCTGTGCAGCCCGCAGACGGTCTCCTCTGCCAATGACCCGCTGAGCGGCTGGTTCGCCAGTGACACCAGCGCTCAGTTCTCAGATTCGACAGAACCCTTCGGTCCGACTGCCAGCCCGAGTCACGACACGCCCAGAACAACGGCAGACGATGACGCTGGCGAGCTGCTGGCGGAGCTTCGTGCCATCAGAGAATCGTTGCTGCAGGAGGTGCGGACGCAGTTCAATTCACTACGCGATGATCAGGATGAAGCGTTTCAGACTCACGAGACACTCATTCGCCGCACATGGCAACGGATCCGCAGACAATTTCGTACGGGGAGCGAAGTTCTCCCCGCAGTTGCCTCGGCCACTCCGGCGCCAGAAAAGCCACCAGTTCCCGCCAGCCCTCCGAAACCTGCGAAGCCCCTGCCAACTGCCGCCGCCCCGGACGGCAATCGTTCCTGGGAACAGATCCGCAGGGACTTTCTTGACGCCTGCGATGAAGAGCAGGAAGCTGTCGACGCGACTGCTGTCGACGACGTTAAGCCGATCGATCCGGCCGATGCTCTGCTTTCAGAAATTAAGGCTCTGAATTCCTCCGTGTCAGGAGCGGCTGGTCAACAGACCTACGAAGAGCATCTGCCCGACATGGAGGCCATACGGCAACGAATGGCCGACAGCCTGAACCAGATCCTTGACAGCATTCCCACACCAGTTGACACCAGCGAGCTTGACGAACAGCAGATGCGGGATGAACTCCTGCAGCGTGACGAGTACATCGCTCGCATGGTTCGCGCCTGTCGGCAGGTCGAAGAACATCGTGCGCCACTGCTGACCATGGAGCAGATGCAGGCGCTGGCACATCACATGCCGCAGGATTCACGTGAAGTTTATCAGCAGGCAGTTGCGCGGATTCAGGAACTGAACCGCATGAGTGAAATGGAAATGTCGTTCGAACGGGCTCGCCTGGTTCGTGAACGAATCATCCTGCAACGGGTCCGCCAGCACCTCGAAAGCAGTGCCGGGCAACTGGGCATGGTACTGAATGAAGATGGCACACTCAGCCGCAGCGAAGATGGCACTGTACAGCCGGGGAATCTGCGCTGGCTGCGAAAACTGGGGCTGGCTCAACGCAGCTGACCCGGGCTGACGCCTGCAGGATGACTCCTGCTCTGCCGGTCCGGATCGTTCAGCCGAACAGTTGTGGAATTGGCCGGCCACCGTCGGTGATTGGTATCGGGCGATCACCGTCATACAGATGCTTCGCCGGGTCGATTCCCAGAGCCGTATAAATTGTGGCATGCAGGTCGGGTACACTGACCGGCTGCTCAACCACTCGGCGACTGAACTCATCGGTCGCTCCAATCACCTGCCCGGTCTGTAGTCCACCACCAAACAACGGTACGCTGAACGCCGCTCCCTGATGCCCGCGACCTCCGCCACCATCGAATTCCGGCGGGCGGCCGAATTCTGTTCCCACGGCAACCAGACACGAATCCAGCAGCCCACGTTCCTCCAGATCGTCCAGCAGTGTGGCAAGCGCTCGATCCAGCTCCTGAATCAGAATGTGCTGATTCAGCTGACCGTCATTATGAGTGTCCCAGCCGGTGCCGTTGATGAAATTCAGATTGAATGCAACTTCAACAAACTTGACACCGTGCTGGACCAGTCGCCGCGCCAGCAGACAACGCTGCCCGAACTCGCTGCCGTAACGATTGCGAAGGTCCGCGTGCTCCTGCTGCAGATCAAAGACAGAGGCGAACTTTCCATTTGCCAGCCGGTCCGCCTTCAAACCTGCATT
>JALRDR010000209.1 GCA_023262145.1 Planctomycetaceae bacterium
CACCTGTACTGTCAGACTCTTCTGAGCGGTCAGATTACCGTGCCGCCTGATCTCATTTTCCAGGACCCGATTCAGCTCGACAATCTCGTTTGACGCTATGGAAACTCCGCCGTCGCAGCGAGCCAGGTCCAGCATGTGAGCAGCCAGAGCGCCCAGCCGCTCGGTCTCACGGACGATGAGTTGCAGAGCCGTACGATAGTCTTCGACACTTCGCTGACGGCTTAATGCCAGTTCAGCCTCAAGCCTGATCACCGCAAGCGGCGTGCGGAGTTCATGCGATGCATCAGCAGTGAATCGACGAATTTCAGCAACCGCACTCTGCAGGCCTGAGATCAGGTCGTTCAGACTCTGCGACAGTTGTCCGATCTCATCGTGCGTTCGCCGCACACTCACCCGCTTGTGCAGCGAATTGATGGATAACTCTGATGCTTCGTCAGCCAGTTGTCGAATTGGCTTGATCGCCAGCCCGGCAACCCAGTAGCCAATAAACGCCGACACGAAAAGGCTGACCGGTAACACTGCCAGCAGAATCAGATTCAGCTTGCCCAGATCTCTCCAGAGTCGAGCAGGGGATGTGGCTGCGTAGAGCTGAAGTTCTCCATATGCAGTTCTGGTTAATTTGTGACTGGCGACGAATTCGCGGCCATCGGGCAGCTGCAGCCACAGCAGCTGACCTGCTGCGGGATCCTCCAGCTCACGCAATGCCGCCAGCATCGCATCATCAACTCGATCACTCAGAAACGTCTGCGAGCCATCCGCTTCGAATACCAGAAAATCGTAGTCGATGGCTCCAGTCTGGCTCTCAACTCCATGCACGCTGAATCTTGGTGCCACACCGGCGAGCATCTCGCGGCGAGTTTCATGCTGAGCAATTTCTCGCTCAATTTCCCCCAGCTCTTCCGCAAGCTCAGACAGTGTGCGAGCAAACAGGGATGTTCTGGCCTGGAACATCAATGCTGCACACATAATGAGCAGAAGCATGCACGCCAGCCCCGAAAACCAGAGCGTCAGCCGCATCCTCATGGTCAGCGGGATCATTCCCGAAGCTCCACCTGATAACCCTGACCACGTACCGTATGCAGCACACGCGGCAGTCCCTCAGGATGCAGTTTTTTTCGCAGCAGATTCACCTGCACCTCGATCACATTCGATCCGACTGCTGTTGGATCCTTCCAGACCAGGTCTGCTATCGCCTCTCGAGATACCGGATCAGGTGCCTGCTGCATCAGACATGCCAGCAGTTCAAACTGCCGCAGCGACAACTCGATCGCGTTCCCGCGCCGCCTTACTTCTCGAGTAACAAGATTCAGATACAGATCCGCAGCCTCAATTTCAATCGTTGCCGGCTCCTGCACACGGCGGCTGAGCGCATGCACTCGGGCAAGCAACTCCTCCAGCGCGAATGGCTTCACCAGATAGTCATCTGCACCAGAATCGACATAAGTCCAGAATAATCACGAGTTAATGCATTTACAACATCTTCAGGAACTGCG
>JALRDR010000259.1 GCA_023262145.1 Planctomycetaceae bacterium
GAAACAATCGTGGCTGATCGTCTTTGAGTGTAACTGACTTGCTATGCCGTTGCGTTGCCGGAGCGTCGTCTTGCCGGAGCGTCGTCTTGTCGCAGCGTCGTCTTGCCGGAGCGTCGTCTTGCCGGGCCGCTAAGTGCCGGCCACTGGCTCACGACGCAGATTCTGGTCCTGCAGCGCTGCATAACAGTCAGGCAGGTCCATATGCTGCAGAATATTCGGTACAAAGGTCGACAGCGGCCATGTATAGGTCTCGGACGTGGCGATCTGATGGAAGGAGTCCAGACTGTTGAACAGCCGCACACTGGCAATCGGACCATCCAGCACAGCAGCGAATGTAGCCGGGATCGATCCCCAGCCGTTGGCGATCAGATGGATTTCCTGATGCCCGTGACTTCGCAGCCAGGCCAGCGTTGCCAGCACATCGCGAGTTTTCATCCCCGGATAGCAGTCGCCCAGCATGACTCCGTGAATGGCATAAAAGTAATCGCAACCGTAGGGCTGCAAAAAACTGTCACGGCCACACGTGTCAGGCTGTGATTCTCCGATTCCGCGAACATCGCAGGTGTACCACGATGCCTCCGGATGCTCTGCAAATACTTCGTGCAGCCACGGTTCGCGAAGTTCCATGTCCGCGGAATGATGGGAGACATAGAGGACGGCTGCCGCATCTGTTTGCGGAGGTCGCGATTGCAGAGTCTCTGTCGCCATGCGATATACGACGGGACCGCAATCGTCTTCAGTCTCAAGGAAATATGTGGACACAGCCTTGCGTGGATAAGCAGCTTCGGAATGTGGTCGCAGAATCCGATAAGACGGCTCCGCTGGAGCGACCGGCACACGCAGCAGTTTCCTGAGTGCAGTGCGGACTGCCGCCGCATCAAGTGGCTCGCGGCAACCCACCAGCGAGTCCGCCTTTTCGGCTGTCAGCTCCATCACAGTCCGCGAATCCATGGCGGCAACCTGGCCTGATGTCGCACACTGCAGTGTTGCATCCTGCTCAATGGTGAGCGTCGGCTCCGCTGCCGGAATGGGTGATCCGACGGCGCGATTGAACCAGGCGTACATGGCTTCTCGATTTTCCACGGAATATCCATGTTCCCCAGGGCCAGTAAACAGAGATACGTTAGTTTCCGCTCGGAGCAGTCCATACAGGTGTTTCAGGCGACGATAGGCAGCCTCACTTCCGCGGACGTCGAAGAAGTCCTTTTCCTTGGCCAGGATAATCACCGGGCGGGGGGCCAGCGCTGCCAGAAAATCCTCGTGATCCAGTCCAAGGGCAAGTGCATTTGGCGGACACTGTTCCGTATCCGCGGGCAGCTCATTGAGCAGATTATTGCGGAAGGAAGTGACAAAGCAGCTGGGGGCCGCCATGGTCCAGCGATTTTCGACGCCTGCCAGCCAGGTCGTCATCGTGCCACCGCCCGAATTGCCGGTGACGCCGATTCGGCCTGGGTCAACCTCCGGCAGTGTGAGCAGATAATCCAGTGCACGAATGCCGTCCCACGCGCGCCAGGTTCCAAGGAAATCTCCGACGAGGAACTGCTGATTGCCTGCCATCAAATGCTCACGTACCCCAACCCCGACTGTGCTCTGCAACTCCTCGTTGGTGTACTGCAGACGCTCTCCCTGGCCGATCGGATCATACAACAGTACGACGTAACCCTTGAGAACCAGCCCCTGCGCAAACGACTGATACGCTTCTGCTGCCTTCCCATTGGTGGAATGACCACAGGTTCCGATTACTCCCGGGAAGCGTCCGGCTGCCTTCGGTACGTACAGATTGGCCGTGACCAGAAATCCCGGACGCGATTCAAAGATGACATTGCGAATCAGATAATTGTCACGTTCAACGACGCTTGTTACCTGAGCATTCAGCGGAGTGCGTTCGGGAAGCGGTCCGAAGCTGCTGCGGATCTTCGACTGTACATCCAGCACATAACGTTCCGCCTGACGACGTGTCCGCAAGGCCATAATCCGCTGCTCGCGTGCATCCAGAATTCGCTCCACGCGATCCGAAAAATACTCCTGCATCATGCGGGGAAATCGATTGCTGCCTGTCGCAGCCACCGTTAATGGCTCTGCTGAAGTTGTGGACGCTGCCAGGCTGAGCTGTCCGGCGATTGTGCTGCCGAGCACTGTTGCAGTCGAACCGGAAACAAAACTGCGACGGGAAACTGCTGCAGACGACATGGGGATCTCCTGGTGGCCTGCAGAATCAGGCTGAACACGAAACTGCAAAAACCGCGATACAAAAAAGCAGTGCAAAAAAACAGTGCGGCGGAGACTACAAAAGAACAGCAGACCGTCAGCTGATGATGTCGTGCACAACCCTGCCGTGCACGTCCGTGAGTCGAAAATCGCGGCCCGACCAGCGGTAGGTGAGCTGAGTATGGTCGATACCCATCAGATGCAGCATCGTGGCGTGCAGATCATGCACGTGCACACGGTTATGAACTGCATTCATGCCAAACTCGTCTGACTCGCCATACATCATTCCGCCACGAATACCACCGCCGGCCAGAACTGTCGAAAACGCAGTGTGGTGATGATCTCGCCCCGCATTCCGGACGTTCTTGTTCTTGTCCAGCTGTGAGTACGGGGTGCGGCCGAATTCTCCGGTCCAGACAACCAGTGTATCTTCCAGCAGACCTCGCAGCTTCAGGTCGTACAGTAATGCGGCTGTGGCCTGATCGCTGTCAGCGCACAGTTTTCGGTGCCCGTCGTTATTGTTGGAGTGCGTATCCCATGGCTGCTTGCCGGTCTTCGTGACATAATAAACCTGTACGAAACGAACACCCCGCTCGCACAGGCGGCGGGCCAGCAGACAGCTTTGCCCAAATGGCGTACTGCCATAACGATTGCGGGTGCCTTCGTCCTCACGAGAGAGATCAAAAGCCTCGGAGGCTTGACCCTGCATCAGCCATGCCATCTCCATGGCGCGAATCTGTTCTTCCAGAATCGCCTCCTGCTGTCGCTGCCTGGCATGCATCTGGTTCAGTTGCAGGAGCAAATCCAGCTGTGAACGCTGCTGCGAAGGTGCCACGGTGCCACTGCGAATATTGGCGATCAGTTTCTCCACATCGGTTTCGTTGGTGTCGACAGCTACGCCCTGATGTTCACCCGGAAGAAACGAGCTGGACCACAATTGCGGTCCGACCACCGGCCGACCAGGAGACAACGCCACAAACGAAGGCAGATTCTTGTTCTCACTGCCCAGACCGTAAGATGCCCACGAACCGAGGCAGGGACGGATTGGCTGCAGATTGCCACAGTGCATCATCAGCAGACCGGGTTCGTGATTCGGAACATTCGTGTGCATGGATCGAATCACGCACAGGTCGTCGGCGTGAGCAGACAGCTGCGGAAACAACTCACTCATGACCACGCCGCTTTCTCCGTGCGGCGAAAAGCGGAAAGGGGATGGCATAAAGCCGCTGCCGGATGATGGTTTGTAGAGTTTTCCGGACGGCTGCTGCCCTTCGTACTTCGCCAGATCCGGCTTGGGGTCAAATGTGTCCACGTGCGACGGAGCGCCGTTCATGAACAGAAAAATCACACGCTTCGCCCGAGCCGGCAGATGGAACGGGCTCTGGCCGGTGGGGGCTTCAGCCTGCAGACAACCGGTATCTGCAAGTGCTGCGGCAAGCCCTGTCATTCCAGCCACACTGCCGCTGCGAAACAGGAGGGAACGTCGAGTCTGCAGGTTGCTCATCATGTTCATGGATACGTTCCCCGGAAGCCTTTCCCGGACATGTGCATGGCCGGCTTTCAAGATGCTCGTCGACAAGGTCAGTCCAGAATCAGAAACTCATTCGCAGCCAGCAGGGCTTGTGCATAAAGTTCCCAGCCATTGTTCTGGACGAACTCCATACCCAACGCTCGCTCCTCTGCCAAAGGCGGCCGCAGATAGACCCGCTGATAGGCCACGTCAATCTGCGCGGGTAACTCCGCCGCCTGCTGCTGAATTAACGCTGCCAGAGCCGTCGCCTGGTGCTCCATGAAGGGGTGGTTGAGCACAAACAGCTTCTGCAGTGGTGTGGTGGTAAGGATGCGACGGGCAGCATGCGTGTTGGGATCGGGCAGATCATACATTGCCAGCAGCGGATTCAGCTGGAAACGGCTGCGTTCGCTGTAGACTGTTCGGCGATTGCTTTCGGGGAGATCCGGCTGGATCGACTTCCCACCAATTTCCTGCGTGAGTCGACCACTGACTGACAACAGTGAGTCGCGCCATTGTTCCACGGTCAGGCGACGGCGGTTCATTCTCCAGAGAAGCTGATTGGCCGGGTCAAGCTCCATGGCTGTTGTCTGCAGATCACTGGACTGCTGCCATGTACGACTGGCGATGATCTCGCTGATGAGCCACTTCAGCGACCAGTTGTTCTGCATCAGCCGACAGGCCAGCTCGTCAAGCAGTAGCGGGTGCGTCGGACGTTCGCCGAGCGTTCCGAAGTTGCTGGGTGTGCCCACCAGTCCGCGACCGAACAGGGCCGCCCAGATACGGTTGACAATCACCCGCGCAGCCAGCGGATTCTCTGCAGAGATAATCTGCTCCGCCAGTTCCTGTCGACCACTGCCGTTGGTAAAGGGATGCGGCTGATCGGAGCAGAGTATCTGCAGAAACCGCCGCGCGACAACCTCTCCAGGATTCTCGACATTGCCACGGATGAAGACATTGATATCACGAACTTTCTGATCGCGGATCACGTGCAACGCTTCTTCCGGATTGCCTGCATGCCCGTTCTTTTCAGTCGCGGTGTCCACTGTGAGCGGACGGTTCCACATCTCTGTGCTGGCGAAGACCCCCGCCAGAGCGTAGTAGTCCTCCGTGGGAATCGGATCGAATTTGTGATCATGGCAGCGAGCACAGGCGACCGTCAGCCCCAGCAGTCCGCGAGTGACCACGTCCAC
>JALRDR010000507.1 GCA_023262145.1 Planctomycetaceae bacterium
AGGGAGCGACTCTGCAGCTCCGCCGCTCTGCTGCAGACTGTCGCTGATTCCCTGATACTGCGAGCGCAAAGTGTGTTCAATTTCGAGTGGATGTCCCCAGTATCCGCTCTGCCGGTAGAGCTCCGCCGTCTTTTCAGCGAACAGCTTCATTGCCCGTTCGGTCTGAGCTGGTTCCATGACGGCAGAAGGCCATGCCCAGACGTTTCCGAGCGGCATACTGCCGTAGCCATGAGCAGATCTGCCGGCAGAGTTTTCAACGGTCACACGGGTGTTGATCTGCCAGCTGTCGCTCACAATTCGACCACCGAATTTGAGCGGGGAACGAAACGGGACAGACTCAAACTCGACCTGAACGTCCCGGATGACAACGTTGGTGGGCTTACCCTGACTCATCATGTCTGCCTGTCACTGCGGTTACTGCTGAAATGGACGTGCCCCTGCACAGGAAATGCACGCAGCATCTGTGTTCTGTGGCGGCTGACCGGAGTATGTCGGGGAAGCCTGACGAAGTGAAGAAACAGAGGCCCGACAGCTGCGGAATTGCGTAATCTCAAACACAACTTATTCAGGCTTTCGCAGCAGTCGTCCGAGATTTCCAAACGCGTCCAGTTCCAGCTGCTCGGGGGTGATCACGTTCATGCGCAGGCCGCGCATGAGAAAATGCCCCACAATTGGATATTTAAACAGTGTCGAGCCTGTTGCTCGATCAAGTCCGCGGACTGTGATCTGATCGCCGCCAGGCAACATGAATCGTGCCTGCTGCTGGGCATTGTTCAGCTCAAACTCTTCAATCTGCACGAGCAGCAGAACGGGACTGGCCGGCTGATCAAAGCAGGCGTAGCTATTCTTCGCGACCTGCAGTGTCCAGGCCAGTTTTCCACTCTGCAGACTGATGGCGCGGAGTTCAGTTTCGACCGGCTGGCAACGCAGTCCGATCAGTGATGATGGAAGCGGACGTCGCTCGAGCTGCGGCAACTGGTCGAAGACATAAAGGTTCTGCAGGTCGATCGCGCCGGCTGTCATTTGCGGGCGAAATTCCTCGGCATTATCAGACGCATAGCTGATGGTGCGCAGTTCAGCAGTGCTCAGATTCAGCAGATGTGCTTCCTGCTGATCGGTGAAGGAAATGAGTGTGGAATCATCAAGCAGCTGCGATGTGGCATGATTCGGAATCCGGACCTGCCTGAGTACTTCCAGAGTGACCGGATTGAGCCACTGGATCTTCGTTTCAGAATCAAGCGAGAACTCCGGATCCCAGACGACGAACTGGTCGTCGAAGGTTCGCAGTGCCTTCCGCACAAGGCCCTCAATGCGTACCCCCCGAGGCAACCAGAGTTCACTGCCGGACTCCGACTTCAGTCTGGTTCTGCTGGGCGGAAGTGCGAGGCCGGTGAGCGGATCGAGCTGTGGTCTGCGTCCGGTGATCGAACTCGGCAGCAGCAGACAGGATTCTGCGGCAAAAATGGTCCTGATCCCCGCAGAATCAAGTGACCAGTAGAGGTCGCCGTTGAGCAGGTCGCGGACTTCGAGCAGATTGTTGCTGAGCAGACAGATCCAGCGGCGGGTGTAGCCACAGATGCGAAACAGGTCGGACTGATTCAGCTGTGGTGAGCCCTGTTCCGCGTCATGAACTGTGAAGACACTGGAACCGTCTGACATGGCACTGACAGTTCCGCTGACAGGCCTGGTCCAGAGCAGTTTCTGGTCAATCACGGAAAATGCGGTGATTGCCGTAGAAGACAGATGCAGGATAACCGAGCCACAGCGAATGACCCGATCGTTGACGCTTCCACTCATCGCTCCCGGTTCGCGGACGGGTATGGAGAAGATCCGGTCCTGTTCAGCGGCGGTCGGGGTTGCTGAAAAACGACTGTTGTTGCGGCTTGCATTCCATTCATAGGCAGCCAGAAACGGGTCGCGGGTACTCGACAGCAATGGTTCGTTGGCCTCGCCCATACGGGTACGTACCTGAGTTGCGGTGATCACCGGGATCATGGTCCAGCTGTCCGGATCTGCTGACGGCAACGTGACGGGCTGAGCCTGCAGCAGTTGCTCTTCCTGCGGTGGTGCAGCGTTGCTGAGCTGATCTGCTTCCGCAGCGGTGACCAGCAGCAGCCGTCTGATCATCTCTGCAATTCCGTCGGAATCAGCGGTCACGGGCATCTGTCGCAGTCGCTGCCGCAGGTTGAGGCACTGATCGGCAAGCTGCTGCACAGCGTCCCGGTCGGCTCGATCAGGATGAATTCTGTGATACCGCCGGATGGAATCTTCAGCAGCCGCCAGCGTGTGCAATGTTTCTTCGCGAAGATTGCCTTCGTTCAGATCCTGCTCAACCTGTGCAAGCAGTTTCGGGACCAACGCAACAGCAGTCAGGCGCAGCTGAATCCAGACCGGAAGTTCGCTGAGCTTTCCCCACCAGGCAGGCGGCGTTTCTCCGATACTGATGTCCTCGCAGAGTCCGGCCAGTGCAATCAGCAGGTGCGAGCCAAGGGGACGTAGTCGATTTTCGAGGCCGACCTCGCCTGACGGTTTCTGCAACAGGTTTTCATAGGTGGAGCGTGTAACCCAGCGGGAGAGTTGCCCGGCGTCCGGAAGGCTCACGCCCAGAATTCCGAGCGGTGCCTGCAGGGCTTCCAGGAGCTGATCCGGATAGTCAGCGGCGTGACGCGATTCAGC
>JALRDR010000172.1 GCA_023262145.1 Planctomycetaceae bacterium
GCCAGCGATTCCGTGACCCACGTATCTGCCAGCAGATGAGCTGCCAGATCCGGCATACTTGCAGGGGATCGAGCGAGTGCGTCTGCCCGGCCTGCAATTCCCTCCTCGCCAAACAGCTGCGGAGCTCCGGGGCGAAACTGAGTAAAGATGGAACGCTCAATCGGACTGCTGTTGCGAGGATCAGCCCAGACTGCGTGCAGCCCGGTCACCTCGCCAAACTCCATTTTCTCAGGGCGTTCCTGTGCGGGACGATCAAATCGACTCCACCAGAGATCTTCGGAGGATTCTGGTGCGGTTCCTGATTCCCATTCCGGCTGGGCAATCTGTCGCAATTCCTCCCGCAGCGAATGCAGTTCCTCCTGCTGTGCAGAGCAGGACTCCATGGAAATGAAGCCCACACGATCGGTAATCCGGCATCGTCCCGACGTGATATAATCCATCAGGGGTCCGAGTCGCGAAACTGCAAGCAGCTGCGCCCGGCCGGAAAGAGCAACCTCCAGCAGCGCTGCGTGCTGCATATCAACATCAAGCAGATCGGCAACACTGCCGAGGATCAGATTCCACGGTTCACTGTCCGACTCTTCAGCGCGGCGAAGGATGTCGCGGACGCCAATTCCGAATCCTTCCTGGCGATCTTCCAGGTCTTCGAGGACTGCTCGACGGGCAATCAGTCCGCTCCGCTGTTCCCGCAGTTCAGCAAGCGTCTGCTGTCCGCGACTCTGCTCTCCCTGCAGCTTCTCCCGATCAGCAAGCAGTCGATCGGCAGACTGCTCTGCGTCTCCCAGCCGCACCTGCTGCTTCTGCAGCTGCTCTTCAAATTCTGCAGTAGCACCAACAAGTGTCAGCGTTTCCTGCTCAAGGTCGGCCAGCTTCTGTTCGGCAGCAGCCATTCTCGATTCTGTCTGAGCCAGCTGTCCCCGCAGATTCTCCAGCTGAGATTCAAGAGCAGATCTGTTCTGCAGTCGCTCCAGCTGATCACGCTGACAGGATTCCGATTCAGTCTGCAGTTCCAGCAGCAGTTTGTTGATGGATTCGATTTCGTCGTCATCAGCACTGACGGCAGTCCGTTTCTGTTCGACGGCCTGCTGTCTGGTTTCCAGTGACTGCCGCAGACTGCTGAGCTCTTCTTCAGCTTCCGCAACGCGCAGCTGCATATGTGTCTGCTGACGACTCAGTCTCTGCACGTCTGCCGTGAGCTCCGCTTTGCGTGACTGCAGGTGCCGCAGAGTTGTCTCCAGACTGGCTATCCGGCTGCGGACTTCACTGCGTTGCCCTTCACGGTCACGCAGTTGCTCATCCGCATGCTGCAAGGCGTTGTCAGCAGAGCGTACTTCGTCGTCGGCAGCAGACTGCTGTTTCTGCAGCTCCTCAATTTCTGCGGAAAGTTGTTCACACTGACCTGTGAGTGTGTCCTTCTGGATGGATTCCCGGCGGAAATCATCTGCTGCGAGACCAATCCAGAGCGTCTCCAGTTCACGGGAGACCGACTGAAATCGCGTGGCACGCTGGGCCTGTGAACGCAGCGAGCTGACCTGGGATTCCACTTCATCCACAAGGTCGCCAAGGCGGACCAGATTCTGCTCAACTCGCTCCAGCCGGCGGAGTGCTTCGGTACGTCGCAGGCGCAGCGTACTCACTCCGGCTGCCTCTTCGAAAATGGCTCGTCGATTCGCTGCATTCGACTGCAGAATCTGATCCACTCGTCCCTGTTCGATGATGCAGTATGCGGACGCTCCGGCACCCGTACCAGCAAATAAACCGCGAACATCCTTCAGGCGCGCCGTGTTGCGATTGATCAGGTATTCTGAATCACCCGACTGCCACAGTCGTCTGCCGACAGAAACCTCATCCAGTTCGAGTGGCAGAAATCGACTGGTGTTGTCAAAGACGAGCGTGGCTTCAGCATACTGGGATGCACCGCGGCCTGAAGATCCGTTGAAGATGACATCGGTCATCTCCTTGCCGCGCAGACTGCGAGCACTCTGATCGCCCAGAATCCACTTGATTGAGTCTACGACGTTGCTCTTCCCGCTGCCGTTCGGTCCGACGACCCCCGTAATACCGGCGGGGAAATCAAAGACTGTTCGATCAGCGAAGCTCTTGAATCCGCAGAGTTCAAGGGACTTGAGCATCCGTGTTTCATTCCGGTCATTGCTGACTGTCGCACAGGCGAGAGTCAGTGGGCTGCATCATCTCGTCGATGAGATGACGCTGAGTTCTGTTTCTGGTGGATCAATGAACTTCCCGCTTTGGGGATGGTCAGCAAAGTCACGAATCATTCAGGTTCCGTCAGTCCATCAAACGGTCGATTCAGGCGTCGGAATGGGTTCAGACGTTCGATCAAAGTCGGTCCCGGAGCCTGCTCGAATTCCGCCTCTTCAGGTTGCTCAGGATTCGCTTCTGATTCGGTCCGCGAGGTGTCGTCCCCCGGCTCTTCAGGCTGGAACTCATCTGCAGCACTGATCAGGTCGTGATTCTGAGGAGCAGCATCGGCCGTTACAGATTCCGGGGCTGCAGCACCGTCGGAGTCGCTCTTTGCCACCTCGCTGAAGTCAATATTGACGAGTTTTTCGGCAGATTCGTTGCGAGCAAGTTCATCCTCATCAAGCTGATCAAACAGCTGCGGAGTCAGTCCCGGGGCCCCTATCTCCCGTTCCGGCGAATCCGCTGCAGACTCGTCTGCAGAATCCCGCAGGCTGCTGCGGCGATAAGTACGGCCCGGCTGGGGCAGTCGGTCGATGCCGAACTGCCCGGTGAGATTGTGCTGATTTTCAGCTTCCACAAGCAACTGCACAATCTCAGGGTATGTTGCACCAAGTTCACCGCAGGCGCGAATCACCTCCGACAGGTTGTTTCCGATTGTAAATCGTTCCGGATCGCGGTTCAGTGCATATCGTGTGATCTCCACAGTTCGGCCACCCGAACGGCCGATCACCCGGAGATTGTTACCAGCGTTCAGAATGCAGGGCAGTCGCAAAGTCTGGCTGTTGCCGAAAACCACAACTTCTGGCAGTCGCCGTCGTGTTACGTGCACCATCGGTTCGCCCGTGCTCTCAATTTCATGCAGAACGAATCCACTGCTGAAACGAGTGCGTTTCAGGAACGGGTCGCTGGGATCCAGTTCCTTGAGCGATCTGAGTGCCCCGTAACATGTTTCCAGAGACTTGTCGCTCATGAGTTCTCTGAGTGCGAGAATTGCATCAGGGTCATTTTTGAGCACCGACAGGGCAACCAGCCCGTAAATCCGAAAGGCAGAATGATCGCTCACCGCCTGTTTCAGGACTTCAACACCACTCGCATCCTCGAGGTATGCAAGACTCTGAGCCGCATTGAAGCGAACTTCAAGGCTGTCGGCCGACAAGGCATCCCTCAGATAAGGAATTGCTTCATCGCCGATTGCTTCCAGCTGCAGCGCAGCCTCCTCACACAGGTCCGGATCCACGATATCCCGAGCAAGCATTTCGATTCGCATTCTGCGAGCAACATCAGCTTCATTCATTGCAATCCGGCGAATGACCGCCTGATACCGTGGAAAGTTGTTGATGTACTGCGGATGAGATTTGAGTTCCACCAGAACATCTGACTTTGCGGTAGCGCAAGTGATCTTCTGGCCGAATCTGTTGTGGCGATGGAATCGAGCAGAAACGGCTTTGGCCACGCGGTCACTGTTGCGTGCATTACGTTTGTCACTGCGCAGGATAATACTCAGATCACGATCAACTCTGGACACTGCACCACCGGGAATGGTGCCTGCCATCAATGTGGCCTGCTTCTCTCCGCGATTTCCTTCCGCCATCAGATCGGTCAGAATTGCTCCCGCCGCAACGGCGTATTCCTGTGGTCTCAATGAAGTCGTATTCTGTACGGTGTGTTCTTCAAAGAGTCGGGTTTCAAGCAGCCAGCCACCCTTCAGACTGCGGGCATTGCTGTTCGGTGGCAGGACAACGCGGACATCAAACGGCTGCGACTTGCGAACCATCGCAGGCAGATAGGCAATCACAACAACCAGTGCCGTGTCCGGGGATGCCAGCAATTCGTTGGCCTGCGGTACTTTTCGACGAGACATCTCGTTCAGCAGCTGGGTCCGCAGCCCTGATGGAGAGGGATCACCGCCCTGCCCGCTGAGCCCTGTGACCAGCCCGACTCCCTTGAGCACGACCAGACTATTCCCCTGCACACTCATGTATTCGCCGAGCAGCGGGGTTTCATAGCGGCGTCCGAAGTCGTTGTCCTCCGAACGTTCTCTACGGTAATTATTTTCTTTCTCGTCCGCATCAAACAGACTGGAAAATCGGTCTGCGATCGCTGACTGGCCCGCCATCGGAAACAAGCCCGTTTCACATCCGCCGATTGTCGCCAGCAGCAGCAGGATCAGCGCTGAAGAAGCCGTGCGACGGCAAGCGACCTGAAATTCCGAACGCTGCGAATGGGGAAGTGGAGTCGACATAGGATTTGCTCCGCCGATACCGGCGCACGCCGAGCGCAGTACCTTGCGAGATACATTGATCAGGTACGAAGGATGGTTCGGACAGCGGAAGAAAGGCGTGAAACTGAAGGTTTGTGTGCCTGCAGCTCACAGAAGATAGGTTCCCCGATGCGAATACAGACGTATCTCATCAGGAAGAGAGGATCTGAGAAGTGATTTGACCCGATCGAGAACCGCCGGATCTGAGGGTCTGTGGAAAACGGCAGCGGCTTTCCCATTGCTGCTCACGGATACGTGGAGTCTGAGGAACAAGCTCCTCAGACTGGCCACGCAGTATTCCGTTTGCAGGGATTCCCTGCCGTTTCTTCAACTACGAAGCAAAGCTCTGTACTGCTTCCCGGACGACCCTGTGACCTGATTGGAAAATCACAATGGAACGGGATTTCGTAACACCACAGCAGACGGGGATGACGCCTGCTGCTGAAAACTTTGTCGCGGTATGAAGAGACCTGACTCTGGAAAAATAGTCCGGCGTTGCCGACACGGTCAACATGGATCAACGCGTGTCCATCGGTTCCGAGGGAGCGATCCGGGCCAGGCATCTGCAGATCGGCAGGAAGTGCAGCAGGGGTCGTGCATGACCTGAGTTACCAGCCACTGATTCGTAATTACTCGGCAGAATCTGCCGAAGTGCGATTCATGTCGCCACGAATCTGCGGCTGAGGTGACTATGATTGCTTAAACACTGTTTCCCGCCCCAGGTTCAGCCTGCCGCCGTCGTAAGGAACAGTGGTCTGTTCAATCAAAGGTTGCATAACGGGTCTGTGGGAATGAAGACTGGAATACTTGGCGGAACATTTGATCCTGTTCACTACGGGCACCTGCTGGTTGCAGAAACCTGCCGTGAGTCACTCGGACTCGATCAGGTACGGTTCATTCCCGCCCGAACATCTCCGCATAAGCCGGATATTCTTCCTGCCGACGGACACGCGCGGGCTGACATGATCCAGCTGGCCGTGGCTGGCTGCCCGGAATTCATTGTCGATCGCCGCGAACTTCGACGGGATGGCCTGTCTTATACCATCGATACGCTGCAGTCCTTAAGCAATGATCGCCCCGATGATGAGCTGTTTCTGCTGTTGGGCGCGGATTCATTACGGCAGTTCCTGAGCTGGAAAGATCCGGAACAGATTGCTCGACTGGCGACTCTGGTCGTCTGCAATCGCCCCGGTGAGGCTGAACTGACAACCACGCAGATTGTGGAATGGGTCGGTGCCGAAATTGCCTCCGGTGTAATCATCCAGAAGATCCCCGGTGTTGACCTGCAGGCTTCTGACCTGCGAAAGCGAATACGCAGCGGTCTTGGCCTTCGTTTTCAGACTCCCAGAGCTGTAGAGGCGTTTCTGCAACAGCACAGGCTCTACGCCGAAAAGTCTCCGGCAGACTCCTGATCAGCCGCCCATGGCAATCTGCCGGAAAAGAGATCAGGCACCGCCGCTTTCCGGCCTCGTTGGGCCAACTGCAGAAAGCCGCAGAACGCGTATCAACGCCGCTGTCGCAATTGTTGCCCATGCAAGTACGCTGACCATTGCCAGCGTTTGCCAGAGCATCAGTTCGGTGGAGCCGTGAATCAACGACTTAATCACGCCTCCATCCCATTGCAGAACGCCGTTCGCGGAGGTGGCAAATACACCAGGCAGAAGCATCCCCAACGAAAGCGGAATTGCCATTCGTGCAACGGGGGCGAGAAAGCAACGGCAGATCAGCCCCGCAACATCAAGCAGCACAAGTGTCAGCAGAGTTCCGGCACCTCCGCAGACGACTGCCGTCATTGGTGAGATCAACGCTGCACTACAGATGGAGATCAGCATGCCAAAGACAAAACCATCGTAGTTGCTGACTGCTGTCATCCGCCGTGGGATCAGATTTGTGAGAATTACGGTAAGAATCAGTCCTCCAGTGCCCCCGGCAATCACATTGAGCATCGCCAGAGCACGCAGCGGAACAGAGTACACACCCAATGCTCCGGCAAGGATCACCATCCCGACAGGAAGCAGTGCTTCTGCGGCAGCAGGGGGCAGAACCATGGACTTTTGCGCCATCTCGGGCTGCAGGCTGCGTGGCGGAATGCCGGCCCCCCAGGCTATCCCTGCGGCGGTGCCAGTGCACAGCAGCAGCAGAACTCCCCCGCCGCTATCGATGACATGGCGAATTCCCAGCCAGCCTTCCCCCCACGTCCAGTGAATGATCGGAGCGTAAATCAGGGCGGACCATACTGTCAGAAAAATCAGCTGCCGGACCGGCTGCAACTGATAATGCTGCAACTGAAGGGCAACCACTGCTGCGGCTGCCAGATAGACGGCCAGATGAAACAGTGCAAGGACTGTCATTGGAATTCGCAGCCATGGTCGACGAGCGGCAAATAAGGGCTGCTCTGTATTGCCCTGGGCTTCAAAATACCTCAGTCCGGCAAAATAAAAACTCCCGATCAGCCCGCCTCGTCCCATGTATGGACGCTGATCCTGCATCTCTGCAGCGTCACGAATCATTGATTCCATGGATTGTGGAGCCGCTGCTGATGCGTTTGCATCGTCATCAGGCATCGTGCCGGCAGAAGGGCCAAAGGTCAGGCTGAACAACAGCAGCAGCCAAAGGCCGCTCAGAAACAGAGTGCCCTGCAGCCACTGACTTCCCGCCAGCAGATCCGGCATGGAATTTCGGTGTGCATTGAGCCGTCCGGCAAGACCCGGGCCAAGCGTCAGCAGCAGCAGTAAAGCTGCTGTCAGTTGCCAGAGCGACTGGGCTGCATCAAAACTACTGTACCACTGCAGAATCATGCTGGCTCTCTGCTGGAATTCCCGTTGTCTGCTTCAGCACAACGACCTGATTCAGATCCACGGCGGCAAAATTCTCTGCTGAAGTTTCTGGTGCTCCGTCGGCCCAGTCAACTCGGATCGATTCGACAAGAACATCCGCCGGCAGACCAAAGTGCACACGGCTGTCGTTGCTGCAAAGGTAACCAGTCTGAGGAAGACAGGAACTGGTGCGGTGGCTGCCATCATTCAGCTGCAAGGTAACGGTAGCTCCGATCGCGTCACGATTTCCATGGCGAGACAACAGCTGAAACTGCAGCCAGTTCCCCGGCTTCTGCATTCGATTCTCATAGCAGCGAGCGGAACTGCCGCAGTTGGTAACAATCAGGTCCAGATCCCCATCGTCATCCAGATCACTGATTGCGAGGCCGCGACCAGAGGCAATCGCTGTGGTGAAGTCTCCACCAGCAGTCTTATGCTCGGTGAACAGACCGTCTTCTGTTCCCAACAGCAGTGCATTCTGATCTGCATAATCCAGCCAGTACTGCACATCATCGCGAATCAGCGCCTCCCTGCGATGAAACTCATCCTCGCCATGAAATGGGAATCCGGAATGACAGGGGATGACGAGTCCATTCACGATGGGAATGTCCAGTCGGCCGTCGTGATTCAGATCCGCCAGAGCAACTCCCCATCCTGTGTGACGTCTCGAAACATCCTCAAGCACGGTGCCCGGGGTCGTATCCTGATAGAACCCACCCTGCATGCCCTCATACAGCGTCGCTGTCTCTCTGGTGAGATGTGTCAGCAGCAAATCCGGTAACTCGTCGTGATTCACGTCGCCCACAACCGCTCCCATACCAGCCTCAGGAATCCCGGCACCATTGCAGGAAACTCCTCGCTGCAGCGCTTCTTCCTCGAATCGACCATCTCGCTGATTGACCCAGAGTCGGTTGGGAGCTCCGTCGTTGGCAACGAACAGATCCGGCCAGCCATCCCCCGTCAGATCATGACAGACAGCACCAAATCCGGCAGTGACTGCAGCGTCAAGACCGGCCTCCTCTGTGATGTCACGAAACCGAATTGCGCGACTTCCGTCGGCAGCGGCTGGCTGATCTCCGGTTTCGTTGCGATAAAGCCGGTCCACCGTGTGCTGAAACTTGTGCGGCCCGCAGTAACTGACCAGGCCATGATCGAATCCACAGGAAACCACGTGCCCGTATTCTGCGTCGGCGGTGTAGTTGACAACAAAGAGATCCAGCCAGCCGTCTCGATCAAAATCGACGAAACACGCTGCAGCCCCCCAGTCGGATTCCGGCTGATCAAATGCGGACTGCAGATGTGAAAACCTGCCCCCCTGCAGATTCTGGTAGAGCATATCCTGGCCGTAATTGGTGACGAACACATCAGGCCAGCCGTCATTATTGACATCGCCGACAGCAACGCCGGAACCATAGCCCGTATCAGCCAGTCCGCTGCCGTCGGTGACATCCTCGAATGTCCCCGACGTTGTACGTCGAAAAAGGCGATTTGTTCTGTGCCGGGTATCACTCACTTCCGGATGAGGTGACGCTGCACAATTGACGAAATAAAGATCACTCAGGCCGTCACGATCAAAGTCCAGAACGGCCACACCACAGCCCGTTGATTCCGGCATGAACCATGTTCCCAGTGGCCCCGGCCTGTGCTCAAAATCGATCCGCAACTGATCCGTAAAATCACGAAATGCGTGGGGATGCGCGTCACTTGCCGCCGCCAGCTCCCGGGTTTCAGCACAGTCATAATCCGGTATTGCCGGATCCGCTGCATTCGCGAGCTCCTGATCTGCCTCGTGCCGCAGGACACGATACTGAAAGACAGCCAGAATCAGAAACGCTGCTCCCGCAATGGCTGCAATCACCCGCTGTACTGTACCGGCGCCAGAAGCTTCACTCATTGTTCTGTTCCGTGGCTGCGTCGGATTTGTGGCGTTCCGCTGTGGCAGACGACTGCAGCGCCCGCAACTGCTGCCGATACGACTGCAGTGCCGGATCAGCGTCTGCTGCATCTGACAGGAACAATGGCGCTGAGTCCAGCAGCAGCTGCTCAAATTCCATAACCCGACTCTGCTGCTGCAGGAATTCAAGAAACATGATCCGGATCGGAATACTGGCCGGCGTATCCTGAACTGCTCGTCGGAATTCCACCGTGGCAGTCTCAGCCTGTCCGTCATGACTTAACAACAAAGCCTGCAGAGACCGTGCGAGACCATAGTCCGGTTTGAGCTGCAGGCAGCGCTGTAACTGCGTCAGAGCAGGTTGAGGCCGCGCTGTCTGAGACAACAGGACGGCATAATGAAACCGGATCAGAGGATCCTCAGGGAATCGTCTGCTCAGGTCAGCAAGCTGCTCTTCAGCAGCCTCAACTCGACCGGCCTCCTGCAATGACAATGCGAGATTCAGAGCTGGCCGTGAGCGGTCTGGCTGAGCCCTGACCAGTCCTGCGAGCTTTTCTGCAGCGGCATCCTGCTCTCCGCGAATGCGCAGCTGATCGGCTTCAATTGCGCTGATGGTGCCACTGGCGTCATAGGTACGCACCAGATCCATCCACGGATCTGAAATCTGGCTGACTGAATTCGCCTGCTCCGCTGCGGACGAGAAAGTCATTGCTCCGTCGAAGTCCTCCTGCTGCAGTGCCAGCCGTGCCGCTTCCTGCAGAAGTTCTCTGGTATCTGCCCGGGCTTCCCGCGCTCTGGCAACAAGGTCTGCTGGTCGTTCCGGCAAGTGCTGCAGTCGGTGCAGCTGGAACAACAGCAACCACCCCTGCTGCTGTTCCGGCTGTTTCTTCAGCAGCTGCCGGACCAGAACGGTTGCCTCCTCGTAGTGCCCCAGGGAGATCTGAGCAGAGATGGAACGAAGTATCGTCGGCACGGAACCGGGACGAGCCCTCAGTGTACGCTGGAAAGCACTCAGGGCCTGCGCCGCAGAACTTTGTTCCAGAATAACTCCCTGCAGATACGGCCAACGCGGATCTTCAACCGCCAGAAATTCGGCAACGGCCAGACACTGCAAGGCTTCCGAATAAAACTCGTGCTGCATCAATGCCATCCCGTAGTCGCCCCATGTATCCCCGACATCTGCTGCCCGCACTACGGAAGTATGCAGCTGCTGCAGCAACTCGCTCACATCCTCTGATGCGTTCGCAGGTGGAAGGGGAGGAACTGCTGTGGCAGGCGGCTGAGACTTCCACTGCATCCACGCCAGAATCCCGATCACGGTCAGCAGAAGCAGCGCGGTCCGCAGAACAACAGAGCTGCTGGATTGCGCCGGTGTCGTCGATTCGGCTTCGGTTCCAGCTGACTGCCCATATGACTGGTCGGAAGGCTCTTGTTGCAGCTCACTGCGTTCCATCCGTGACTCCTTCCGGACGAACGCCCGTTCCCTGCTGAAGTGTCAGCATGCGATTCACTGTGCCGCCCGGAAACTGTTCACGGCCAGCTGTTTCGTCCGGCCAGTAAACATCAATGGAGTCAACCGCCTGCATAGCACCCAGCCCAAAGTATAACGAAGGTTCATGACTCGAAAGATATCCCGCATAAGGCAGAAGGACGCGTTCGAACTGTCTTCCACCACTGGTCACGATAACTCGAGCACCGATCGCATCCCGCCGGCCCGCCTTCTGTATGACGTTGATTCGGAGCCAATTGCCGCTGCCGCTGGCGGTGTTCTGGTAAAGTCGTAAGGAGGTATTGATACCGGCGACCAGAAGATCGCAGTCGCCATCATTATCGATGTCTCCCGTAGCCAGCCCGCGGGAAACCTCCTGAGGCTCGAGGAAAGGATCACCTTCCGAAACCATGCGGAAGTTCACATTCTGCCCGCCAAGAAAGATCTGATTGTGCTCCGCGTAATCTGACCAGTGATCCTGCGGGGCCGGATTTCTTTGCAGTGGCGATCTCATGACTCTGCCATTGACGATGCACAGGTCTGCGAATCCATCTGAGTCCAGGTCTTCCGCAATTACTCCGAAGCCCGTCAGCTGTCGGGAAGATTCTCCAAGTACAGTACGCGATGTGGAGTCAGAAAAAACTCCTCGCGGATTCTGACGATACCACGTGTTTGATTCTCCACGCAGATGAGTCAGAAACAGATCGGCCATTCCATCCTGATCGAAATCGCTGAGCGTTGTTCCCATACTGGCCTGCGGGCGACCCTGAATATCAGTGGCAGCTCCACGTAACGCTGCCTCCTCGCGAAAGCTGCCATCCTGCTGCTGGATCCAGAGAAAATTCGGCTCCATGTCATTGGCAACATAAATATCCGGAAGACGATCCCCGTTCAGATCGCAGCAGATACTGCCAAGTCCACGCCCTGCTCTGGTTCCCATGCCTGCAACCAGAGTGATGTCTTCAAACCTGAGTGGATAGCCCTCAGCTCCACGATTGCGAAGCAGCAGGTCGGTCGTCCCGGAAAATGCCTGAGGGCCGCAATAATCAGGATTTCCGGCCGTATCAAGGCACTGACTTCCTGGAAAATAATCCACATAGTGAGCAACAAACAGGTCCAGCCAGCCATCACGATCGATATCCACAAAACTGGCAGCTGTGCTCCAGCGAGCTGTCGACAATCCCGACTCCAGGGTGACATCTGTAAACCGGATCAGCCCGTTGGCGGAGTCATTACGCAGCAGCATTGTACCGGCGGAAGAAGTTGTGACTGCATCAGGGTCTCCGTCGTGATCGATGTCAGCCAGCCAGCACCCCATCCCCGTGGGCTTTGTCAACAATCCCGATGGACCCGTGACATCACGAAATTCTCCGTCTGGCAACTGCTGCAGAACAATGCAGGCCAACTGCCCGTCACTGTTTGTGGAAGCGGACGTCGATCCGGGTACCGCAATGAGGTCCATCAGGCCGTCGCCGTCAAGGTCAGCAATCGAGCAGCCTCCACCCATGATCAACGGCATTTCATAGCTGTCGCGAGGAACTTCATGGCGCAGGGACAAGGAATGCGGCAGAATCTTCTCGGTGAACAGCTGCAGGCTGAGCCTGTCGTGGGGCGGCGGATCAGTCGCGGGGGCAGACTCAGGTGGAACAAGATCCGGCTCGCCGCTGCAGCCGTGGTGACAAACGGTCAACAGCAGAAGCAGCAGGTTTCTGGCGCACCAGCAGCGTCTCTGCAGCACTGGACGGTTACCGGCATCTTGCTGTGGAAACTGATGAGACATTCAACGATCGCAGAATTGATGCCGGGCTTTCAGGGTGCTGAGAATAGGGCACGAGCTGAATTTTCGCAGATCTGCCCGGGAAGAAAAGCCACCGGGCAACCAAGCGTGCTGTATCCGTTTGACGTTTGCGTTTCCAGCAGCGCAAAAAAAAAGCCTGCTTCCGGTGGAAGCAGGCCTCAATTCTCCGAGTATCAGCGGCACCGCCAGATGCGAGTGCTGCCCTTGTCGTCAGATTGCATCAGTAACGGTAGTGCTCCGGCTTGTACGGACCGCCAACGGGTACACCGATGTAATCGGCCTGGTCCTGCGTCAGGACTTCCAGCTTTGCTCCAAGCTTTTCAAGGTGCAGACGAGCAACCTCTTCGTCCAGTTCCTTCGGCAGCAGATGAACACCAAGCTCAAACTTCTCAGTTTCTGTCCACAGAGCAAGCTGCGCCATCACCTGGTTGGTGAAGCTGTTACTCATCACAAAGCTGGGGTGTCCGGTAGCGCAGCCAAGGTTGACCAGGCGACCTTCTGCAAGCACGATGATCGCACGGCCATCCGGATAGACATATTTATCAACCGGACCACCTTCGTCGGACGCCTTCTTGATCTGAACCTTGGTCACGTCCGGATGCTGATTCAGATAGGCCACCTGAATCTCTGAATCGAAATGGCCGATGTTGCACACAATCGCCTGGTGCTTCATCTGGTCCATGTGCACGCCACGAATCACATCCTTGTTCCCGGTGGTCGTAACAAAGATGTCGCCGATTGCGGCAGCTTCGTCCATCGTCAGGATCTGATAGCCTTCCATCAGTGCCTGTAATGCACAAATAGGGTCGATCTCGGTCACGATCACGCGGGCTCCAAGCCCGTCCATGGCATCTGCACAGCCCTTGCCCACATCGCCATAGCCGCAGATTACCACGACCTTGCCGGCGACCATCACATCGGTTGCCCGCTTGATTCCGTCAGCCAGCGACTCACGGCAGCCATACAGATTGTCAAACTTGCTTTTGGTGACGGAGTCATTCACGTTGATTGCGGGAACCGCCAGTTTGCCCGCCTGCAGCATCTGGTGCAGACGATGGACCCCGGTTGTGGTTTCTTCAGAAAGCCCCTTGATCCCGGGCAGCAATTCCGGGAATTTGTCATGCACCATCAGCGTGAGATCTCCGCCGTCGTCAAGAATCAGATTCAGCGGCTGACCGTCAGGGAATATGAGAGTCTGCTCGATGCACCAGTCAAACTCTTCTTCGTTCATGCCCTTCCACGCATAGACCGGTACTCCAGTCGCTGCAATGGCTGCTGCGGCGTGATCCTGAGTGGAAAAGATGTTACAGCTGGACCACTGCACCTCAGCACCCAGTGCGGTGAGCGTTTCGATGAGCACCGCAGTCTGAATTGTCATGTGCAGGCAACCAGCAATTCGAGCACCTTTCAGCGGCTGTTCTGCACCATATTTTTCTCGGAGAGCCATCAGGCCTGGCATCTCAATCTCTGCGATTTCAATTTCCTTACGACCAAGTTCGGCCAGTTCAATATTGGCCACTTTGTACGGAGGTGACGACACAGCGCTCATAATGGAACTCTCTCTGAGTCAAAATCAATGAAACGTGGATGCATGCAGCGACTTGTTGCTGCTTCCATACCGCATACGGTCGAGCGTCTTAACGCCAGGGACGCTCTTTTCAATTGTAGGACAGATGTTCAATTCTGCATCTGCAGCGGACCAAAATGCCTTGAATTCTGGAGGAGCGGAATGAAGCTGGCCTACTCGTGGCTGAGTAAAACGCTGCTCAAAAGGCCCGGCAACACCACTCCGCAGAATCCCAGGGCCCTATTTCCCTGATCGGTGCTGACGCTTGCGAGCTGTCTCACTCAGAAGCGTCTTGCGAAGCCGAATGACCTTAGGAGTCACTTCCACGTATTCATCCCATTCGATGTACTCAAGAGCAGCTTCGAGGCTCATATCTCGCGGCGGACGCAGCAAAATGGCATCGTCTGCACCGGCAGACCGGATATTGGTGAGCTTCTTTTCGCGAATCGGATTCACAACCATGTCGTTCTCGCGACTGTTCTCTCCGATGATCATTCCCTCGTAGACATCTTCTCCCGGGTTGACAAACATATCGGCGCGTTCCTGAAGCTTCCAGAGGGCGTAGGCTACCGCTTTGCCCCCTTCCTGAGAGACAAGCACGCCGTTTTGTCGGTGTGGGACTTCTCCGTCGACCGGTTTGTATTCTTCGAAGCGATGATGCATGATCGCTTCACCACGTGTTGCATTCAGCAGCCTGGTACGCAGGCCTATCAGTCCTCGTGCCGGAATGCTGAATTCCACATGAGTCATCCCGGTAGCCGTTGTGGTCATTGTCTTTGCCTGGCCGCGTCGCGCTCCGACCAGTTCCATGACAGCCCCGACATCTGCCTGAGGTACGTCGACTTCGAGAAGCTCGAACGGCTCGCATTTTCGCCCGTTAATCTCGCGGATGATCACTTCCGGCTTGCCAACGGACAGCTCGAATCCTTCACGACGCATCGTTTCGATCAGTACTGCAAGGTGCAGTACGCCGCGTCCGGAAACGCGGAAGGCTTCCATGTCATCCGTTTCTTCCACGCGCAGGGCCACGTTTGACTGCAGCTCTCGGAACAGCCGTTCGCGAACATTGCGGCTGGTCACAAATTTCCCGTGCTGACCAGCGAGCGGTGAACTGTTGATCGTAAATTTCATCGACAGTGTTGGCTCGTCGACTGCAATTCGAGGCAATGCCTGAGGCTGCACCGGATCGGCAATCGTATCACCGATCTCCGGGTCCGGCAGACCAATAACGGCGACGATGTCGCCAGCGGATGCGATCTCAGTATCTGATCGTCCGAGGTTGTCGTACAGCTGTACCTGCTCAATTTTTGCCATCGCCTTCGAACCATCGGCACGCAACAGGGCGATCTGCTGGCCGGTCTTCACCTTGCCGGCAGCAATGCGGCCCGTAGCAATTCGACCGACATAACGAGACCACTCCAGAGACGTCACCATCAGCTGCAATGGGTCTTCGGGGCGGACCACGGGGCCGGGGATCTTTTCGAGGACCAGATCCAGAAGCGGTCGAACATCTTCACCACGCTGCTTTGGATCTGTTGTGGCATAGCCTTCCTTCGCACTGGTGTAGATATAGGGGAAGTCCAGAGTAGCGTCGTCAGCCCCCAGTTCCACAAGCAGGTCAAAGGTTTCGGACAGCACGTCATCAGGACGACAGTCGGGACGGTCGATCTTGTTGATGACCACCATCAGTGCCAGTCCACATTCCAGTGCTTTCTGCAGCACAAAGCGGGTTTGTGGTCGAGGACCTTCGAAGGCATCAACCAGCAGAACCGCACCGTCTGCCATTTTCAGAACTCGCTCAACTTCTCCCCCAAAGTCCGCGTGGCCCGGGGTATCAATGATGTTGATGCGCACGTCCTGCCACATCATGGCAATATTCTTGGCAAGGATCGTGATGCCACGTTCGCGTTCAAGATCGTTGGAGTCGAGAATACATGTCTCTACTTTCTGGTTCTCACGGAACATACCGCTCTGGCGAATCAGGCAGTCAACCAGTGACGTCTTGCCATGGTCAACGTGTGCGATGATGGCAATATTGCGAATGTCGGAGCGACGCTGAAC
>JALRDR010000510.1 GCA_023262145.1 Planctomycetaceae bacterium
AAAGCAAGCGGCCGCCAGGCTTTAAGAGCGGCCATAAACCCTTCAGGATCGCGAGCTGCTGGCTCGTAAAAGAGGCGATGTCTCCAGCTTGTCTGAGAATCTTGATATCAGGGTTACGCCGCATTACCCCAGTTGCAGAGCAGGGCACATCAGCCAGTATCGCATCGAGGCTTTCGGGTAGGAGCTCCGCGGGTGGTTTGCTGGCATCAGCGATTAGCATCGTCGTGCGTAAGCCCAGCCGGTCACAGTTTTCTTGGATACGTTGCATTCGAGATTCAGCCATCACCTGTTTCAGAACGTGCTGCAGCGTCCCTGCAACCTGATCGGGCTTGATCGACGCAGTGATGTGGTACAGACATGCTCGGCAATTGCCGGTCAACTCAACCTGAATGACCTGCGGTTTGAAACGGCAGCGATTTCCGATTTTCAGTCGACCACACCACCTGACCTCGTCATTTCTCTGCATGCCTGCGATACAGCAACAGATGATGCGCTCCTGCAGTCCGTGCTCTGGAACAGTACTGCAGTACTGGCAGTGCCCTGCTGCCAGAAGGAACTGCACCGGACTCTTGCCGGATCACCTGCCCTCCCACCCCTGACATCATGGGGAATCATCGAAGAACGCTTTGCCTCACTGGCAACGGATGCCGTTCGCGCTGCACTGATGCGCACACAGGGATATGAAACACAAGTGCTGGAATTCATTGAAACAGACCACACGCCCAAGAATCTGCTCATCAGAAGCGTTCGCAGGCCTGCAGCTCAAAAAATCGAATCCAGAGCAGCCGCCCTGGAGGAAGTCCGGCAGCTCCGAAAACAGCTGCAGATCGAACCATTGCAGCTGGAGCGACAACTTGCCAATGCCGGTCTGCTGCACCCCTGTGAGACAGCCCCATACGGAGAGATCTCCGCATGAAAACACTGATCACACTCTGCACCTACAACGAACGTGAGAATCTTGCCGAACTCATTCCTGAGCTGCTGACGATTGCGGAATCAGCGGATCTGCTTGTGGTGGACGACAATTCGCCCGATGGCAGCGGAGATCTGGTTGCAGCGTTCGCCATTAAGAATCCCCGCGTACACCTGCTGCGACGCCCCGGAAAACAGGGACTCGGTACAGCAACCATGGCTGCATTTGAGTATGGACTTCAGCGCAACTACGACCTGCTGCTGAACATGGATGCGGATTTCAGCCATCCCCCCGATGTCGTTCCCCGATTGCTGCAGGCCGCAACTTCCACCGACGTGGCCGTCGCATCGCGTTACGTGGAGGGTGGTGGAGTTCTCGGCTGGACCTTTGGCCGGCGGATGATGAGCCGTCTGATCAACATCTGGGCACGCACGCTGCTGGGGCTGAGCGTGGGGGACACCAGTGGCAGCTTTCGCTGCTATCGCACCTCACTCCTGCGGCAGGTGGACTGGTCAAAAGCTGTTTCTGAAGGCTATGGCATTCAGGAAGAAATCCTCTATCGCTGTCGCAGGGCCGGTGGCAGCATGCAGGAAGTTCCCTTCTTCTTCGACGACCGCAGACATGGCGTCACTAAGATCAGTCTCCGTGAAAGTATCAACGCTGTCCGCGATATTCTCTGGGTGGGCTTTCTGCGTCTGTTTCATTGACGCACTTTGGCCTGTTCGCGGCGATTCGCCTTCCCTTTTCTGACTCTGATTACTGCAACAAAACCATGACCGCGGAATATGTCATCGGAATTGATCTTGGCACCACAAACTGTGTTCTCGCCTGTGCCCCTGCCGGCGGCGAAGCTGCTGAAGTACGACTGCTCCAGATCCCACAGCTTACCGCTGAACAGACGACGGAAGCGCGAACTTCTCTGCCATCCTTCCTGTTCCTGACCAATGAACGGGAACAGTCGCAGCTCCTGTTTCCCTCTCCGTTCGGCCTGACAGCGGCATCCGCTGTGGGAACCGCCGCTGCGCTCAGAGCCGCTGACTTCCCGGAACGAACGGTCAGTGCGGCCAAATCGTGGCTGTCATATTCCGGCGTCGATCGCACCCAGCCGATTCTCCCGTGGCAGTCGCCGGAAAACGACCTGAAGATCTCCCCGCTGGACGCCTCCCGACAACTGCTCGAACATCTCATTGCAGCCTGGCAGCTGGAATATCCCGCTGTCAGTTTTGCTGATCAGAACGTTGTGCTGACAGTTCCGGCCTCATTTGATCCCGCCGCGCGAGAACTCACGGCGGCAGCTGCACGACAGGCAGGTTTCCCGGAAGACTTTGTCCTTCTCGAAGAACCACAGGCAGCCGCTTACGCCTGGCTGTATGCCGCCGGGGATGACTGGCGCAAAACACTGCTGCCAGGAGAACAACTGCTGATTTGTGATATCGGCGGTGGAACCACCGACCTGACCCTGCTTGAAGCCGCAGACGAAGACGGAAATCTGACACTCAGTCGCATCGCCGTCGGCAACCACCTGCTGGTCGGTGGCGATAACATGGACCTGGCACTCGCTCATCACTGCGCCGCACTTTTTGCAGAGCAGGGCACCAGCCTCGATCCATGGCAGACTGTGTCACTCTGGCATTCCTGTCGCATGGCCAAGGAAAGTCTGCTCAGTCAAGGCGGCCCGGAACAGTACACAGTCGCAATTCCCGGTCGCAGCAGTCGTCTGATCGGCGGCATGGTCTCCGTTGAAGTCTCCGCAGCTGCAGCCGCCGACCTGCTGCTGGATGGATTTCTGCCCATTGTCGACGCCGACGCCACTCCGCAACGTGCCCCCCGTTCCGGGTTTCGTGAACTGGGACTTCCCTGGGAATCCGATACAGCCATCACACGACATCTGGCCGAATTTCTGAAACGATCCGCCACCACCTCACAACTCCGTCACGTGCTGTTCAATGGTGGCGTATTCCGCAGCCCCGCTCTGCAGCAACGTCTGCTGGACCAGCTGCAGCAGTGGCTTCCGGATAACCCACCAGCACCTGTTCAGCCACAGACCGATCTCGACTCCGCTGTTGCTCGAGGTGCCTGCTTTTACGGCTGGACCAGAAACAACAAGGGGATTCGTATTCGTGGCGGTGCTCCCCGCTCGTACTATGTTGGAGTTGAAACCTCCGGACTCGCTGTGCCCGGGATTCCCCGACCCCTGAAAGCACTCTGCGTCGTCCCCCACGGCATGGAAGAAGGAACGAGCGTCGATGTCCCCTCAGACGGAATCGGACTGATCGTCGGTGAACGTACACAGTTTCGCTTCTTCAGTTCCTCCTGCCGTAATCAGGATGTTCCCGGACAAGTGCTGTCACGCTGGTCTGCTGAGGAGATCAACGAAACAAATTCGCTGGAATCGACGCTGGACCAGGATGAAGCATCCGAAGACGGCTGGGTTCCCGTTGGCTTTCGCTCCGTGATCACTGAACTTGGTATGTTTGAGCTCTGGTGCGTCAGTACTGATGGTACACGCAGCTGGAAACTGGAATTCAGCATCCGCGAGACTGTCGACTGATCGACCGCACAATTCAGCGCGAAGGCTTCACAGCCGTTTCCGCCAGCTGCTGCAGAACGAACGTGATTGCAGCGTGCGTGTCCGCAGCATCGGTACTGTGGCCGCCCTCATCCCGATGCAGCAGCAATGTGCGGCCGCCGCCTTCCTGCAGCCGCCGCATCAGGCGCAGCACGCTGTCAGGAGGCACGAGTTTATCCTCGCCGCCGGTCGTCGCGGCCACCGGCATGCGTAAGAGCCTTTCGGCATGCAGCTCGGCGGAGCGGCTTTGGTACACTTCCGGAACTTCCTCTTTCGTCCCTCCGTACGCAGCCGCAATGGCGTCCTGAAACTTGTCGTACTCCACCAGATTCGCGGTGCCGTTGAGTGAAACCACGGCGTCAATCTGATCCGGATGCAGCGCAGCAAATGCCAGCGCCGCGGTGCCGCCCATGGAACCCCCGCACAGCACGACGTGCCGAACCTGGTAATCACGTTTCAGGATTCCGATCAGCTGCAGCAGATCCCGCTCCGCCAGCGGACTCATCCATGATGTGCGTGCCCGATAATCGGGCGAAACAAACAGCATGCCCGCGGCAGCCGCACATCGTCGCGATTCCAGACACTCCGGACGCCCGTCTCGGACAAACTGCCAGCGGTCGGAGCCGTGTCCGTGCAACGCGATCATCACATCCACCACCTGGTCGCCAGGGTGTCTTGCCGGAGCAAGCACCACGTAACGCTGCTCGCTTCCGTCTGCCTCCGCGATCAACGCCCGATCCACAGGCTCCAGAAACTGTGGCTCATCAGCATCCACAACAGCGACTGTCACGAGCAACAAGCTGATGATTCGCAGCATCCCGAGTTCCTCAGCCAATATGGTTTTGCAGTGCCTCAGCCTGACAGGATGACCATTGCGTGATGCACAGATGATGACGCAGCGCCACGCGATTTCATTTTCGAGCCGGGACAACAGGCTGCACCCACGCCCGTTCAAATTCACCAGCTTCCGCCGGATTGGGATGCTGCCGCGAAGAAGTCACCAGAGCCCGCACGTACAGTTCATCTCCCGTCAGCTCATAGCGTGCATGAGTTCCCTTGCTGGTCTGCAGCACTCGACCAACATCGTCACTGTACACTCGCGTGAGCTTCTCAGCCGCTGCAGCATCCTCAGATGCCGGCATGGAATCGCGAGAGAAGCTACGCGGAGTACCAATAAATGTGGTCACATACTCCACACCATCCTCGCCATGAATCTCCACGTCCAGAGCCTTGCCGTCAAAACTGACAGACTGCAGTGCCACGCCGGAGGAAGAATAAAACTTCCCCGCTTCCAGTGCCTCGACGATGGAATCCGGATCCAGCTTCGCCGCCAGCACCACGACCCAGCCGCGACCAGGCTGAGCCCCTTTTCCAGCCTGCGTCTCGAAGTAATTATGTCCGTCATCCGTTCCCAGCCCGTACATCAGCGGCAGACCCAGTTCAGCCAGTCGAAAACTATTGATGATGTCCCACATGCGTTCCGTGGAAGCGTGCGCTGCGTCACCCCGGTTGTGCACTGATGGATGTCCGTTGTACAGCTCAAAGAAATTCTCCCCCACAACTTTCATCAGCTGTTCGGCGGTCACTGCATAGCCAAAGTTGGGGTGATTCAGATGCACCAGTGTCTTCACCCCGCTGCGTTCGCGACGGGATGTGGCGGCCTGAATATTTCGCTGCATCACATCCACAATGCTTTCCCCGCCCGTTGGCGGCAGCAGCTCAGTGGTATTGGTTGCACACATGTGAATCGGCGCTCGGGCGAAGCTGTCGGTGATCTCTTCGCCCTGAATCGGCAGGAACTTTCCCGGCACCGCAAGATGACCGAAGACCTCATCAAACGTCTTCAGACGTACTTCCAGCTCTGCACCCTCACCCCGCTGATCAATCCAGTCTGCCGGAAACTTCTCCTGCAACCTGGCGACAGCACGATCAGCACCCTTGCGGCCGGAAATCTTCAGCCAGCGTTCCTTCTGATGCAGCGTATTGTGATCCGTGAAGACCAGAAACTGATAGTCTCGCTCCCGATACCAGCTGGCGATCGTCTCCGGAAAATCGTCGCCGTCACTCCACAGCGAATGCGTATGCATGTTGCCCTTGAGCCAGCGGTGCTCACCCTGTTCACGCAATTCAAACTGCTGCGCCCGCACGGACTGCCCGGCAGACAGAGTGACAAAAACCAGCACCAACAGACCAGCTTGCAGGGTTCTGACCAGCATGAATCACCTCTTCAGGAAACCGAGTGCCTTACGAATCTACGGGAATGGAAGCTGCCCGTATTCTGGTGCTCATCGATGCGAACTGCAACACCATGGCAGAACGTGGCCACGTTCTTCACCCAATGGCCGCCCGCTGCAGGCCTCGAAACAGACCGGCAATCACCGGCTCGCGTTCCATCTCGGTGATCATCCGCACATTCGGACGCGGGAATCGCGATCGCCGACGATCCAGAATCAACGCGCCGGAAGTCAGCTCTCCTGATGTTTCCACATCTGCGACCACATCCACCCACTCAGCCCTGCTCCAGCCAAGCACAATGGCAAGCGCAGTCACCGCCGGAAGATGCACTTCTTCATTGGGAAGATGCTGACGGCAGATACGGCCCAGGTACTGCAGCATCGCAGTAATGAATTCCCCCCGCGGAGTTGAGGGAATCTGCCCGTTCAACTGTTCCATCTCAGCAAACGTCAACCCATGCTGACCAGAGACCTCCAGTGGAACCAGCGTCTTCTCTGCCGGGGACTGCAGCACCGTTCGAGCTGCCGCCGGGTCACACCAGATATTGAACTCTGCAGCCGCTGTGACATCTCCCACGCAATGCAGCGAACCGCCCAGACAAACAGTCGATCCCAGCAGCATCGGCAGCTCCGGGTCCATGTCCAGCGCTAATGCCAGGTTGGTGAGCGGTCCCAGTGTGAGCAGACTGATCTGCTGCGGATACTCCCGCGCCAGATCCACCAGCAGACGCGAGGATTCCCGGCGATTGTGCAGGTCCGGAACCATCGACTCCAGATCACCCAGCCCATGGCTTCCATTCAGCTGTGGGGAGGAAACTGTGAGCACTGTCCCAGACTCTGTGTCCGGACGCCCCTGATCCGACTGGCCGATCCGAGGAAAACGTAATGGCGCTGCAAGTTCGGTCAGCTGAAACAGATTGCGCGTAGCCTGGATACCCGACACACTTCCCGCACACGCGGTCAGCGCCATCACTTCCATATCCGGCTCCGCCAAAGCAATCAAAATCGCCAGAGCGTCAGCAATTCCCGGATCTGCATCAATCACAAGCCGCCGTACCAACGCTTCGCGCCTTTCTGAGCAGAGCTACAGGTTTGTCAGCGTCCAGCGACGTCCGTTCAGCGACGTCCGCCACGCTGTTGCCAGCTGTTCGTGTTCACGGCGAATCACGCCCGACGACAGGAGCTTATCAGCAGATCGCCCGCACTGACACCCTTCACCTGACACACGTCTGTCGCCCGCCGCCCGATACTCGATCCCTCACTCCCCGATACCCCACTTCCCGATCCGCTGCGGAAAATAAAGCTGCTCACGGGTATGGCTCAGCCAGGCTTCACCGGTGTTTCCTCAGCCTTGCGATCGGCATCAGGAAAAGCGTCCGTGTGCATCCGCCTGATGCCGTCACCGGGATTCGCCAGAGGCAACTTCCCCCGCAATCGAATCTTCTCCGGCGGCAGACAGACTTTGTCGTTACAGGCCTGGTAATACACATCCACTGTCAGCTCCGCTTCAGCCGCAGTTTCCTGCTCATCAGTCTCCAGAATTCCGTAGATCAGCACCTCGCCAGCATAAATTCGCAACGGATCACCGCCTGCTTCGTCCGGCTGCTCATCCCCCTGCGGATAACGCACCCGAGTCAAGCGTACACGCTGCTTGCTGCTCACCTCAATCCGCGTCGGCACCTGAAACTCCGTCCCCGGATTCGCATTGATATGCCAGCCCTCCCGCAGCTTCAGCCGCACCGCAATCGGACAGCGAGCACCACGAGGCAACTTGTTGAAATAAGGCAGAATCTCTACCGAGACAGGACGGTCCTTTTGCTTTTCAGTCGTACCCGGCTGCTGCGATTCGTCTGCCGATAATGACGCCGGCAGGTAACGTTTTCCCAATGGCAGCAGCTGCTCTCGGTGAGCATTCTGAGCGCTGCCATCTGCCAGCAGATCCAACGCGGCCAGCCCCAGCCCCGAACAGGATGCCGGAGCGTTCTGCATGGTGCCGCTGAATCGCTGCAGAACTTCTCGAGCCAGCTGCTCCCAGCTCGCATCCTCTCCCCGCAGTGCCAGCAGATTACGAACCGCCAGACTGTTCCCGGAAGGCGTCACCGAATCGTACGGTGAACTGGTACGTGCCAGCAGCTGCTCATGATCGTGAGAGGTAAAGAAGAATACGTCCGCATCCGCATCGTGAAATAATTCCACCTGCCTGCGAGTCAGCTGAATGGCCGCCTGCTGCCAGCGGTCCTTCCCTGTGGCGCTGTACAACTCACGCAATGCCGATGCCAGACACGCATAATCATCCAGATACGCAACCGGGCCAGTTACCTCATTTCGCCAGCTGCGGATGAGCTGACCATCGTCCCGCTGCAGCTCACGCAGCAGGAAGTCTGCGGCACCCTCTGCCAGCTGCAGGTCCGCCTCGCGACCAGGCAAAGTTCCACTCACAGACAATGCCTGAATCAGCAGGGCGTTCCATTCCGTCAGAATCTTGTCATCCCGGAATGGCCGCTCCCGCTGTTCGCGGTGCTGCAGCAGCAGCGCACGACTTTCGGCAAGCAGACGCTGCCGCCCCGCATCCGTATCACCAGCCGCTGCCGGAGTTATCCGCTGCGGCGTATACAGAATTCGCCCGTGCTCGAAATTTTCCGGATCATCGAAACCATAGGCCGTCAGAAACACAGCCTGCTGCTCAGCCGACAGCAACTGCTCAACTTCCTCACGACTCCAGACATAGTATTCGCCCTCAATCGCGTTGGTTTCCGCATCCAGCGCCGAACAGAACCCGCCACACTCCAGCAGCATTTCACGACGCAGGTAACCCACGATCTCATCTACCACCTGCAGATACAATGGGTCCTTCGTCAACTTTGCCGCCCGCGTATAGATCTCCAGCATCTGTGCCTGGTCGTACAGCATCTTCTCAAAATGCGGCACACGCCAGGTGCGCTCCGTGCTGTAACGATGAAAACCGCCGCCCAGATGGTCACGGATCCCGCCCATCGCCATCTGATCCAGACTGTGAGTCACCACCTGCAGCAGCTCTTCCTCCTCGAACCGCTCGTACATGGACAACAGAAACTGCAGTCGCGGGACATTCGGGAATCGCGGGCCATCCGGCCTGTTCGGATTCAGATCAACTCCGCCCCACTCACTGTCATAACGCTTCAGAATTCCCGCAGCGATGCTGCGCAACAACACCTCATCAACTTCGATCGGGTCAGCAATGACGGATGGCCCGGAGAGTCGACGTACCTCTCGAGCCAGCAGTGATGATGTCTGCTCCACCCCGTCACGATTCGTCTTCCACAGCTCCAGAATTCGCTCCGCTGCCGTCAGAAATCCGGTACGGCCATCCGGCGTATCTTCCGGAGGCAGATAGGTTGCTCCGGCAATCGGATTGCCGTTGCCGTCCAGAAACATTGACAGCGGCCAGCCGCCAGCCCCCGCCCGACCCGCTGCCTGCTGATACACAATCAGACTGGTCATATACAGATCGTCCACATCCGGACGCTCCTCGCGGTCTACCTTGATGCACACAAAGTGCTCATTCATGAACTTCGCGATCTTCGCGTTCGAAAAGACCTCCCGCTCCATCACGTGGCACCAGTAACAACTGCTGTAACCCACCGACAGAAATACGGGCTTGTCTTCATCCCGCGCCTTCTCAAAAGCTTCTGCCCCCCATGGGTACCAGTCGAGCGGATTGTGCGCATGCATCAGCAGGTATGGACTGGATTCCTGCGAAAGCCGATTGGTGTGGCCCTCGTTATCAGGCTCCTTTGCCTGCGGATCCTGCTGAGCCAACACGGGCAGGCACAGGAATCCTGCCAGCAGACCGCAGCTGACGGCAATTCGGCCACGCAGAATCAACGAACACATCAAACCTGTCGCACGGAACTTATTCATGATCTTGCGTCCTGCCGGGCAAACAAATCGGCACCTGCAATGAAGGGCCGTCGATGCAGTCTACTCCGCACCGCCCCAAATGTCCCTGCGAAATCGATAGACCTCCGGCGAACCCTGACAGGTCAGGGCATGCGAGCCAGCAGCGTCAGGCAAGCACTCCGTTCACAACGTCGCCGTGAACGTCCGTCAGCCGGTAATCCCGCCCCGCATGCCGATACGTCAGCCGCTCATGGTCCAGTCCCATCAGATGCAGGATCGTGGCGTGGAAATCATGCACGTGCACCTTATCCACCTCGGCACGCAGCCCATGCTCATCAGTTTCTCCGTAAACCGTCCCGCTGCGAACACCGGCCCCGGCCAACCATGACGTAAATGCCCACGGATGATGCTCACGCCCCGGCGCGTCGGCCGTATTATTGAACGGCGTCCGCCCGAACTCCGTTGTCCAGACCACCAGCGTATCCTGCAGCATTCCCCGCTGCTTCAGATCCTTCAGCAACATGGCAATCGGCTGATCCACGTTCTTTGCCAGCGGCACATGCGTCATCATGTCACCGTGCGCGTCCCAGTTCCCCGACGATCCGGTATCGATCAGTTCCACAAACCGCACGCCGCGTTCCACCAGCCGCCGCGCTGCCAGACATTGCCAGCCAAAACCACTGGTCTGTCCCGGCTGCAGTGCATAGCCCGCCAGCGTCTCCGCCGTCTCACCGGAAAAATCAAACGCGTCCGGCACACTGGTCTGCATGCCAAATGCCGTTTCGAACGAAGCCATCCGCGCCCGCAGCAATGCATCCTCGTCGCGTCGCTGCAGATGCAGGCTGTTGAGCGCATGCAGCGCATCAAGCTCATTGCGCTGCTGCCCCAGTTCTCTCCGAGGCGTCACATTGGCAATCGGTTCCGCTCCGGGAACAACCAGCGTTCCCTGGTTCTTTGCCGGCAGAAAATCGCTCGCGTACACCTGAGTTCCCGCGTATGTCTGCCGCGGTGCAATCACAACGAAGCCCGGCAGATTGCGATTCTCAGTGCCCAGGCCCCACGTCAGCCAGCTGCCAATACTCGGACGCGAAAACGCAAACGACCCGGTGTGCATCCCCAGTGTCGCGTTGTAATGATTGGAGTGCGACGTATGCATCGAACGAATCACCGCCAGATCGTCCACGCATTCGGCAACGTGCGGAAACAGTGTGCTCACTTCCGTACCGCATTCACCGTGCTTTGCAAATTCCCATTGCGGTCGCTTCAGATAAATCCGCTCGTAGCCCGGGCGATCCTTGATCTCCGGATGATCCGCATTGATCTCCTTGCCATGATCTCTGGTCAGCGCCGGCTTCGGATCAAACGTGTCGACATGGGAAACGCCACCGGTCATAAACAGAAAAATGACGCGTTTGGCTTTCGGTTCGAAATGAACACCGCCAGCATTCGGCAGCCCGTCTGCATCCGCCATCAGCTGACTCAGCAGTGCCGGAAACAGGGAGCTGCCGGCCACCGCAGAGCGGCAGAAATGTCGTCGTTCAATTGCTGACCGTGCCATATCAATCAGTCCAGAAACAGGAACTCATTGGAAGCCATCAGGATTCGCGTCCACGCGTCCCACTGTTCATTCTCCGTGCCGGCCGCTGCAGCAAAGTACTGTTCCGCGACGCCACGTTCTGCCGCTGCAGGTTCTCGCTGCAGCACCAGCTGATATGTCGCCTGCAATCGATCCGCCGCTCCCGCAGCACGCGTTGCCGCCCGCGCCGCCTGCTGATGGAAGAACTCCGAGTTCAGGAAGTACAGCGCCTGAGCCGGTACGACGGATGCCTCGCGAACTGCCGTGCTGGAATTCGGATCCGCACCGTCAAACAATGCCAGATAAGGGTGTCGTCGCTGACGCTGGACCATCAGAAAGGCACTGCGAAGATTCGTTTCGTAAACCGCATTGAACGGGTTGTGCTGAGTAAATCCCCAGGTGGACTCCGGCGGAAACGGATGCGATTCGCC
>JALRDR010000562.1 GCA_023262145.1 Planctomycetaceae bacterium
AAATGCGTTACGACGACCGAAATCAGATCCCGTTCCGTTTTGAGAACGGGCGGAAAAGCGGCCTCACTCCGTTACGAATTGGCCGCGTTGCCAGTTTTCGTGATATCGAAATTCCACTGACCAAACACGGATCATTTTCAACACGAGTCCGAGGCTTGAGCCTGCTAAGATGAAAGCCCGCTGATGAAAACTCTGTTCGAGACCGAAAAAAAACAAGACCTCATCTTTGATGTCGGTCTGCACAAAGGTGAAGACACCGACTTCTACCTGAAAAAGGGATTCAACGTTGTAGCGTTTGAGGCAGACCCGGATCTGCTTGCATCATGCCAGGATCGATTCCGCGAACAAATTAAATCCGGACAACTGACCATCGTTGCCGGAGCAATCGTCCCACAGGAAATGATCGATGCCGGTCAAGACAGCGTGACGTTTTACAAGAATGCGGATGTCTCGGTCTGGGGAACAATCTCGCCTAACTGGGCCAAACGAAACACTGTGCATCAGACTTCCAGTTACGAGATCAGCGTGCCAACTGTCGATTTCGTCGATGTACTGCAAACCTACGGAATACCACGATATCTTAAGGCTGACATCGAAGGCGCGGATATGATCTGCATCGAAGCACTCAAACGCTTCAAACACAAGCCGGATTATATCTCAATCGAATCGTCAAAGACGAGTCTGAAAGAGCTTGACAGCGAACTCACTGTTCTCGATTCACTGGGGTACACTCATTTTAAGGCTGTGGAGCAATCTGAGTTACACACAGTGCAGTCAGTGCCCAGGGAAGCCGCAGAGGGAAAGAACACTGAGCATGTCTTTCCAGACGGCTCATCGGGACTGTTCGGAAGGGAACTTCCCGGAACATGGATGAACCTCTCTGGCATACGGCGTCGCTACAGGTACATCAATCTTGGATATTACCTCGTCAGCGAACGCGGAATCCTGCCGAAGCGATACTTCCCGGGAAAGTGGAAATTGCGAGGCCTGATCTGCCGTGTTCTGAAGTTGTTCACCAAAGGGGCCGTGCCTGGTTGGTATGACACGCACGCAAAACACAAGGATGCCGTTGAGTAACTGCAAGTGACAAAAGCCACGCCGCACTCAACAAATCCAATGGTGTCGTCAAACGGGATCTCTCAAAGCTCCCGGCGGCTGAGTGCAAAAGTGACTGATGCCGAAACCGACAGAGCCCCCATCGCCAAAGAATTCCGACGTTGAAGACCTGCGGTCTGCCCGGAGTGATCACCACACTTGGCGCTGCGGCGAAATGTGTCAGCACTGATGCAGTGAACGGATTCAAGCGATGACAAACTCAATACCCGGCAATCAATCCCCAGCCCCGGCAATCAATCTCGCGAAGCGGAAGTAAGAACGCTGGTCCGTTGAGAACGGCAGTCAAACACGATGTTCAACTGCCGTCAATCTTAACTTCAGCGCTGAAGACAACGGTTTACTCAGCTGGAGACGGCGTGCGAACTTTGCGCTGCCACTCTTCCGGCTTTTCCTGCATGTCGCTCTGATCGTCGTAATGCACTCGCAGGCGTTCCAACTCGGCTTTCATCTCTACTATTCGCTCGGCGTATTCCGGATTCTCATACTCGTTGCTCAACTCGTCCGGGTCTTCCTGCAGGTCGTAGAATTCCCACTCGTCGAACTCGTAAAAGTGCATCAGCTTGTACCGCTCATTACGAATGCCATTGTGACGTGGCACCATATGAACGCTGGGGTACTCGTAATAGTGATAGTAAATACTGTGACGCCAGTCGTCGGGCTGACGCGCGTGCGCGTCGCTGCGGCTGATCAATCTCGACGTCATCAAACGCAGTAAGTAAACTATTGGTAGCAAAAGAGTTGGGGTAGAGACGTGATGCACGCGGTCGCTTCTGGGGTGACTGCCACGATCGTCGTATGGCCGAAACCAGATCGAATCACAAGCTTTAACGCTGGAAAGAACCTGTCACATGCCAGATCATCTCGAATCGCAAATAGTCGAAGTCTTTCGGCAGGTATTCACGGAACAGAATGAAGGCGGTACTCCACCTGAATTGAACGCTGATTCGATATTGCTTGAGACCGGACTGGACTCACTTGGTTTTGCGATCTTGGTCGTCCGCCTTGAAGAAACGCTTGGGTTCGATCCTTTTGTCCTGTCATCCGAAGCTTATTACCCACGGACTTTTGGTGACTTCGTAAGTTTCTATCAAGCGAATCAACCGAAATGACTCTCGTGCAATCGCTCTCCACCTTACCGCGAGACCGAATTCTTATCAGTGGCCCGTCCGGCGATCGGACGGTGGGGCAGTTGCTGGATTACGCAACTTCTCATGGCGGAAAACTGCGAGGTCGTCGGCTTGCGTTGAATTTGGCGGACCCCGTTGAAGGCATCGAGGTCATGGTCGCCGCAGACGGGCATGCTGAGTCAATCACTCTCTTGCCGCCGACTTTGTCCGACGAGCACCTGTTCGCCTTGATTGAAAAGGCTGGCTGCGACTTGCTTTTGGTATCCGAGCAGCAGACTCGTGCACGGATACCCAATATTAGCGTGAACTCAAACCTTAGTGATCTCGATGAGTGTTCCGAACAGGCCATCGACCACAAGATTGAAACCGCTTGGCATCTAGCAACATCTGGAACAACAAACGTCCCGAAGTTGGTAGCCCATACCTTCAACAGCCTCAGTCGCACCGTAAAACGAACAGCTAGTTCAGCTGACAATGCTTACTGGGGGTTGCTCTACGACTACACGCGTTTCGCTGGCCTACAAGTCGTCCTTCAAGCAATCGTCAGCGGTTCGAGGTTGATTGCGGTTTCGCAAGAACTCCCGCTGCGAGATCGACTCGCAACACTCTCAATGCACGGATGCACGCACCTGAGTGCGACTCCAACCTTGTGGCGTGCCATCGTCATGACGCCTGGGGCAAACGAGTTGCCACTACGCCAAGTCACGCTTGGGGGCGAGATTGCCGACGATCGCATTCTGTCAACCCTCAAGGCCACCTATACCAATGCTCGTGTCACTCACATTTACGCTTCGACCGAGGCGGGCGTTGGCTTTTCTGTCAAGGATGGCAAGCCGGGCTTTCCTGCAGGCTACTTAGACGAACCGCCCGCTGGCCTCCAGTTACGTCTCGTTGATGGTCGCTTACAAATAAGAAACTCCGAGGTTTTAACCACCTACGTAGGGACTGAAGATCGATTTGGTGCAGAAGACGGATGGATCGATACGGGAGATAATGTAGAGCATGTTGGCGATCGTGTTTATTTCCTTGGGCGCGCCAGCGGAGTCATTAACGTGGGCGGCAACAAAGTTCATCCGGAGGAAGTCGAGCGATTGCTATTGGCACATCCAGCCATTCAGGCAGCACGTGTATTCGGCAAACCCAGTTCCATTGTGGGCGCGATCGTCGTCGCCGACATCGTGCCGGTAGAGTCACCACAAGACCCAGCAGCCCTCCGCGCGGACATCAAGGCTTATCTCCTGAGCAGAACTGAAAACTTCAAGGTACCTGCCATGCTCAAACTCGTTGACACGATCGAGACAACAGCGACTGGAAAACTCTCTCGAGGGACAGCACAGTGAAAAACGTCTTGATTACAGGAGCGGCGCGAGGGCTTGGACTAGCGATTGCGAATCGGCTAGTTGGCGATGGTTACAAGG
>JALRDR010000671.1 GCA_023262145.1 Planctomycetaceae bacterium
TGTCCCGCCCGCTGGTGGTGTCCCGCCCGCTGGTGGTGTGCCAGACAACTGGGAATAATCCTTTGCCAGTGCGTTTTTCCGAGCCAGAGCGGAAAGCGTCTTCGATGCGGATCGGTTATCTCCGTAGCGGGCATCGGCCGCCCAGCGAGTCGCGGTTCTGCGTGCTCGGCCGCCAATTGAGCTCAGCCGGCTGCCGAGTTGCCCAGCTGCGGTGGTTCCGCCCGCAGTTGCAGCAGTTGCAGCAACGGCTGCTGCCGGGGCTGCTGCTGCCGGGGCTGTCACGCGGAACTGCATGATGGCACCGCTGGTATTTGGATCAGCGGGCACAAATCCGTTAAAGCCACCGAACGGCTCATCCGGACCGACGTTGATCAGTTCCACAACCGTTCCCGGAGGCATTGCTCCGAAGTCAATGATCACATCCATGCGTTCAGCAGGCGCGACCAGCAGCTGGGAGGTTGACACCACAGCAGGCATCAGACCACCGTCGCTGCCGATCTGATGAATCGGTGCGTCGTTTGAGAGACGCAGAGCGAGGAAGCGAGATCCGCAGGCATTCAGGATACGGAATCGATACTGAGCTGGCTGCACATCCATGAATGGCCAGATCTTCCCATTCACGACCATCGCATTACCGAAGAACTCCGGATTCCAGACCGGTGGCACATCTGTAGGAGTCAACGGATCGGTTCTGAATGGGCCTGCAAATGCATCGAAATACGTTCGGGAGTCCGGGTACCACATCGTTCCATCAGGGTTGTAGCACTTGTCCTGAATCAGGAGCGGCATTTCAAAGTCACCGGTCGGCAGATTGGCTGCAGCTTCAGCAGCATCACGCACGAGGTAGAAGCCTGCCAGTCCCGCATAGACGTTCAGACGAGTGATCCCCATGGCGTGGTCGTGATACCACAAAGTTGTCGCCGGCTGAGTGTTCTCGTAATCGAAGTCTCTCTGAGCACCAGGCAGGTACCAGTCGTCTGGCCAACCGTCATTCTGCCAGGTGACATGAGCACCGTGCAGGTGCGGAACTACGCGTACGTCCGGGTTCTGGACCATCACCATCTGACCATTCACCATCTGGTGTCCCATTGGACCATGCAGTGTCGGATCAATCGGGAGCAGGTGAGCCGTGGGCAGATTATTTACAAAGCGAATCAGGGCGTACTCATTGCTGTTCGCTTCGATCGTGACGCCTGGATAAGACCCGTTGTATCCCCACATCGGACCTGCTGGCAGTTCGGAATGAGAGACATGGTTGAACTGATCCATCGTAATCACCTGACGCTGCCCCAGAACATTCTGGATCACAGCAGGCTTGACGATCGGATCGATGTACTTGGTCAGCACACTCGTATCCATCGGGAGTGGCAACTGAGCCGCTCGAGCATTGGGGGCATTGGCGGAGAAGAAGTAAGTCGCTGCCGCTGTGGCGGCAGTCCGCTTGAAAACCTGTCGGCGGCTGAGCGGATTTCCTGTGAACATGACCGGGTAACCTCAACGCAGGAACGGGAAAATGGAAAGGCAGCAGCACCTCATCGAATCGACTCATGAGGCTCGTCGGGAGAATGATCAGGCACACTGGACAGACTGACAAAGGATATCCCGACCATCATGTCGCTTTTTCATAAAACAATTCCCCATAAACACTTACAACAACATAGCGTGTTTCACGAGCCTCTCACTTTGTAAATCAAGACCGTTTCCAGTGTCCAACTTTCTTGACATACCGGGTTACGCATGGTGTGTTGCAGTCATTGGGAGTGCCCTCGCAGCAGCACACATGGTGTCTCAAAACATCTGTACCAGGATTCTCACCCTCCTCACGCATGTGCAGAGTTAATCACAGCTGCGAGTGCAATCGCGCGAGTCATCTTTTTGGTGCTGTGTTTCCGACGGATTGGTTTCTGCGTCCATCAGAACAGGCCGGCATCAGCATGCGTGGATTCACGGCACATTCGTTCACCTGCACACTATTGCTCTGAAGGATTCCATGCGGAGCACTCGGCAAGTTGAGAGCAACGACGTATCATCCTGTTTGTTTGCGAACTGACTCAACAACGCTGATCGCAAATCCACACTCCTGCGTTCACGCAGTGGATTTCTTGCGTATCAATCGTGATCCGTTTTCTGAAAAGGGTGTTGTGATGCGTGTATCCACTGCTGCAACTTTCATCGCACTGGGGTTCCTGACTGCTTTGCAGGCTGACGACCACGGATTCGTCGACTTGTTCAATGGCGAAAACCTTGATGGCTGGAACCAGCGCAATGGAACCGCAACCTACCGCGTCGAAGACGGCTGCATCGTTGGCCGCACCACAGATGGCAGCCCCAACTCATTTCTGTGTACCAACGAGCTGTATGGCAACTTTGAATTGATCTTCGAAGTGAAGGTTGACTCCCGCCTGAATTCCGGTGTCCAGATTCGATCCCAAAACGTTGGCGGAACAGCGGACGGCCGTGTGAATGGGCCGCAGGTGGAGATCTCGCTGGACGGAATGGCCGGCTACGTGTACGGCGAAGCCGCGGGTGGGTGGATGACACCGGACGAGGATCGCAAGGCACACCAGCTGTTTCAGGACGGCGAGTGGAATCGCTACCACATTGTCGCATGGAACGACACGATTCAGACGTGGATCAATGGCACGCAGGTTTCCGACCTGACTCATGCAGAGAAGTTTGAGACTCACCCCAAAGGTTTCATCGGTCTGCAGGTCCATGGGATTGCCCGGGACCAGGGTCCATACGAAGTTCGCTGGCGAAACCTGAAACTTCGTGACCTCAGCAAATTCAGGTCGCTCTACAACGGCAAGGATCTCTCCGGCTGGACAACCACTGGGAACTGGCTGCACAAGGAAAACCGCGCTCTGCTGATCCAGCCCCGAGAAGGCGAAAAAGGCTGGCAGCGTTACGACGCTTACCTGTGGTCTGAGAAGAAATACGCAGACTTCGTGCTGGATGTTCAGTATGCGTATCCCCCGGGCGGAAACAGTGGAGTCTACTTCCGCGTCGGAGACCGCAATGATCCGGTAAAGCAGGGCATTGAAGCTCAGGTTCTGGATTCCACAAACAAGGAAGGACCACTGGGGGCTCACGACCACGGTGGTATTGTTGGCACGGTGGGTGCCTCGAAGAACATGTCCATGCCCCCGCACAAGTGGAACCGCATGGTTGTGACCTGCATCGGGCACCATCTGCAGGTTGAACTCAATGGTGAGCAGATTATCGACACACAGCTGAATGAGGGTGCGATGCAGGACAGGCCACTGGAAGGCTACATCGGCTTTCAGGATCATGGGCAACCAAACGACATCCTGTTCCGTGACATCCGCATCCGTGAGATTGCTCACTGAACACACGGGCGAAATCACCGAATTTCCCAATCTCGCTTCCAGCAACGGTCGTCTGAGAATCCAGTGACCAATGCACCTTCAGCATGTCCGCTTTCACGAAAGGGCACCAGCCTTGTCTGCTCGATTCTCTGTCACCCTGATTGCGTTTTTCCTTCTGTTCACGGAATCCATCATGGCCTTACCGACGGATGAAACACCCGCGCCGGGAAAGCAGGTGGAACAGTCACTGCAGACCAGTGATGGGGGAAGAATCGACTACCTGGTCTATCTGCCGGAGGATTATTCAGCGGATACGAAAATCCCGATGATGCTCTTTCTGCATGGTCGCGGCGAAAGTAATGGTCCGCTG
>JALRDR010000683.1 GCA_023262145.1 Planctomycetaceae bacterium
GGACAGCCCGAGCATTCCGCCCTTTCAGCAAGTCCCATACCGTAAATGATACCGTTTTACTTCTCCAAAACATCCTTCCCAATTTGACTCGAATCCCTTCAGCATAGAAACTTATTGGCACCCTTGCACTGGCCAGGCTCAACCACTTGTCAAACGACACTGACGGGTCATCGTTCACCTTTCGATTCCCGGTCAGCAGCACCGAATCAATCCACATCCGCCCGCTGAACATCCGCAGCACAACACTGTCCAGACGCGCACCGCTCCTGATTCCAAGGTCCTGCAGAGGAACCTCCAGCCGTCGCCAGACTCCCGGCTCCGGAAGATCTCCTCGCTTGATGCCCGTACCAACTTCTGCGGGATCTCCCCAGATCGCCTGCTGCCCGCCGGCTCCGCTGAGCTGCACTGCAAATCCCTGCGGTGGGCTCCAGGTATCAGTGCGCACCTGCAGGCTCAGTACAGCGTCGTCAGGAACGGAGAAAGGCAACGCCCCAAAGTCGATGGTCAGGTCAAAACGATCCCCCCACGCCAGTTCCAGACAACGCTGCCCCGAAGCAACGCCGAATTCCGGCTCGTACAACCAGACTGCTGAGTTTCGTGTGGTATTGCGAACGCTGCTGGCGGCAGGGAACACTTCGTCGATCAGCACGTCCGTTCTCTGTACCGCAGCGTCAGACTGAACCATGATGTGGTCCTGCTGCTTTGACCATGCCTGTTCAAATTCCTGCTCGGCACTGTTCAGTAATTCCCGATGCAGTTCGATCTGCTGCTGCTGAACCACATCCGGTACCTGCAGGAATGGTCGAGTATCCTCAATATTGCCGTCCATGCCCGGATCGGCAGCCGAGTAGAAAAAGGAATACAGCGAATAGAATTCCCGACTGGAAATCGGATCGTACTTGTGGTCGTGACAGACAGCACATCCTGCCGTCAGCCCCATCCAGGTCTGCATCATCGTGCTGGTCCGATCCACGGCATAGCGGTAGACCCACTCCTCAGCAATTGAGCCCCCTTCACTCGTGGAGACATTGCAGCGGTTGAATCCTGTGGCAATCAACTGCTCTGTCGAAGGTTCCGGGAGCAGGTCGCCAGCCAGCTGCCAGCGCGTGAATTCATCGAACGGCAGATTGCTGTTGAACGCGGAAACAACCCAGTCGCGCCAGAGCCACATCTGACGTTCATTGTCGAGATGCAGGCCATGCGTATCCGCATACCGCGCCAGATCCAGCCAGTGCCGCGCGCGCTCTTCACCGTAATGCGGAGATTCCAGAAACATTTCCACCATCTGCTCGTAAGCGTGCGCGTCCTCGCTCCGCAGGTATGCCTGCTGCTGCTCAGGCGATGGAGGCAGACCGGTAAGCACAAATGCCACCCGACGAATCAGTGTACTCCGATCTGCTGCGCTGGATGGAGTGAGCCCAGCCTGCTGCAATCGCTGCAAAATAAACAGATCCACCGGCGACTTGACAAACCGGTCAGGATCAGCGAGCTCCGGAGGATTCCGCTGAACAGGTGGTTCAAACCCCCAATGCTGTTCCGTTACTGCACCCTCCTGCACCCAACGCTGCAGCAGGCGAATCTGCTCCTCCGTCAGTCGTGCTTCGGATTCATGGGGTGGCATCACCAGCTCCGGATCCGTGGATGTAATCCGCCGAATCAGTTCGCTTGCGGCCGCATCGCCCGGCACCAGTATTCCACGATCGCGCAGCTCCGCAGCCGAATCTGCCAGCTGATCCAGCCGCAGTTCTGCTTTGCGCGCGGCTTCATCAAATCCATGACATCCCATGCAGGAGGAATTCAGCAGTGGGCGAATCTCACGCGCAAAACTGACGGCCGCCTCATCAGCAAAGAGCGGCATTCCGAGACACACAAGCAACCCGGAGATCAGGCTGAACAGCGGTCGAGAGATCCTGCAGGCAAGCTCAGTCAGCGGAACGTTCCGCTCAGGAATTAACATTCGCAATCTCCGGACAGACCACCGTGTGCCGATGCTTTGTGACGCTGTTCCATGCCGTTGATGAGGTCTCTGACATCAGGCCTCTGGTCCCCGCTGAGACAGCGGTCGTCCGCACGCCCCGGCGTCATTGTATCATAAAAACCGACTGCAGCCTGAATCCAGTGAGCTGTGTTCACTGCCCTCCGTGTCGGCCGATGCGTTTCCATTGCCTTTCCCCGAATCCTGAGTGCAGTTAACATCTCGGCATCGTTTCCTGCTTCCAATTCCACAATGGGACAGCTCTCATGACCACTCCAGACTATGGAACCTCCCGGCGTACATTTCTTTACCAGTCCGGCCTGCTGATGGCCGGGGCCGCCACAGCGACGGCTGCTCCTCGTCCGCGCAGCGGCAATGAGCAACTGCGAGTTGCAGCCGTCGGCGTGAACGGCATGGGCTGGTCGGACCTGTCCAATGTCGGCAGCCACCCGTCGGTCCGCTTCACAGCGTTCTGCGACATCGACAACTCACGGTTTGATCGTGCCGCTGCCGCATTCTCCGGGGTCCGACAGTGGCAGGATTACCGGCGCATGTTTGACGATGCTGCAGATCAGATCGATGCAGTCATCGTTTCCACCCCCGACCACATGCACGCCAGCATTGCCATGCAGGCGCTGGCCATGGGCAAACACGTTTACTGCCAGAAACCGCTCACGCATACCGTCTGGGAAGCCCGTCAGATGCGTCTGCTCGCTGAACAAAAAGGTGTCACCACGCAAATGGGGAACCAGATTCACTCCCATCAGGCCTACCGCACCGGCGTCCGGCTGATTCAGGGTGGAGCAATCGGCAAAGTCACGCAGGTGCATTCCTGGGTAGGAGTTCAGGGACGACAGTACTGCAACCGTACCGATCGTCCGCCCGCCGGAGCAGTTCCGCCGGGTGTGGACTGGAATCTGTGGCTGGGAGCTGCCCCTGAACGGCCCTTCGCTGCAGACGTCTACCATCCCTTCAAATGGAGAGACTGGCAGGACTTCGGTTCCGGGGCACTTGGTGATTTCGGCTGTCATATTCTGGATCCGGTATTCACCGCACTGGGAATCCGTAATCCATTGACTGTCACCGCTGAACATTCCGGAACCAACGATGAAGTCTGGCCGGGGCCCGAAACTGTCACATGGGAATTCGCCGGAACTGAGCTGACATCAGATCGCATTCAGGTGATCTGGCGCGACGGTGGACTGCAGCCTCCGCAGGAACTCGCAAAGATGCCCGCCGATGCGACGCTGCCAAAATCCGGCTCGCTGTTCATCGGCGAAAAGGGAAACATGGTGCTGCCGCACGTGGGTATGCCAATGCTGTTTCCGGCAGAAAAATATGCTGACTACGAGATCCCGGAGATCGCCGGAAGCAGCCACTGGCACGATTGGGTGGACGCAGCTCTGGCGGGAAAGCAGACCACAGATGGGTTCTCATATGCCGGTCCGCTCACCGAAACAGTGCAGCTGGGAAATGTTGCCGCACGCGTCCCCGGAACAGTTCTGAAGTGGGATGCGGAACACATGACAACAGGCAATACGCGTGCAGATGCGATGCTGACAAAGCACTATCGCAGGGGCTTCGAAGTTCCTGCAGCCGGCGGTTGAAATCCGCGCAACACAGAGTGCAGAGTGGCTGTCAGCGTCGCAGGATGCTGACAGCCCGCTGCAATGCAGTCAGAAACAACTCCACGTCCGTGGAGGTATTGTAGGCCGCGAAACTCACCCGCGTGGTCCCCGTGATCTGCAGTGATGCATGCAGCGGCATTGTGCAATGGTGACCGTGTCGAGTGAATACGCCGCATTCGTCAAGCAGAGCTGCAAGATCTTCGGGGTGAATCCCGTCGATGCAGAAACTCACAATCCCGCCACGATGCTCCGGGGCTGGCCCAAAAATCCTCACTCCGGAAACCTGCTGCAGTCCCTCGAATATCTGCTGCACGAGTGACTGCTCATGCGCATGGATAGCAGCCAGACCTGTTTCCTCGGTCCAGCGAACTGCCTCACCCAGACCAATTGCCTGGACAATTGGAGCTGTCCCGGCCTCAAATTTCGCTGGCGCTTTTGCCCATGTCGAACCTGAGACACCAACCTGATCAATCATGTGTCCGCCGAAGAATACCGGATCCATTTCATCCAGACGCTCCGCTTTGCCATACAGCACACCAACGCCCGTCGGACCATAAAGCTTGTGCCCACTGAACACCAGGAAATCCACGTCGTCGTGCTGCACACTGACAGGCAGATGCGGCACGCTCTGAGCCCCATCGACCACGACGCAGGCACCCGCCGCTCGGGCTCTGCGAGCAATCTCTGCGACGGGGTTGATCGTCCCCAGCATATTGCTCATCCCGGAAACCGCGACAATACGGGTGTTTTCAGTGAGCAGTTCGTCCAGACCGGACAGATCAATCCGACCATCTTCCGTCAGCGGAATCAGCTGCAGTTCCGCCTGCCGTTCCCGCGCCAGCTGCTGCCACGGCACGAAATTGGCATGGTGTTCCGCGATTGTTGTCAGGATGCGATCGCCCGGACCAACATGACGCCGGCCCCATCCCGCCGCGATATAATTCAGCCCCGCTGTTGTACCAGGTGTGAAGACAATTCGATCGGGTGAATCTGCGTCAAGAAAAGATGCGATCCGCTCGCGTGCCCCTTCCAGTTCCTCGTCAATGCGAACGCCCAGCTGATACGTTCCGCGATGTGCATTTGAAAAATACTGTTCCTCAACTTCGCGCTGTTTCTCGATGACTGCCTGAGGCTTCTGAGCAGAAGCACCACTGTCGAGGTAAACAGGTGTCAGCCCCCCCGCCAACGGTCGATTCAGAACCGGAAACTGAGCGCGAATTGCAGCTGCATCAAACACACGGGAAACCGACGAATCAGCCGCGGCAGAGCGCTGCTGACGCACTGATCTGACAGCTTCGGGAGCAGACAACTCTGCTGCGCTGCCAATCTGGTTCGCGGCAATCAACAGAATCCGCTCCACCATTCCACGCAGGCCATTCCGCCGCTGTGGTGAGATGTGCTGCTGCAGATTCAGGGAGCGGAAGACGGACTGAATGTCAAATTCCGCGATCTCCCTTGCTGTCAGACCGCTGTAGGCCGCCTGCAGGATGACGATCAGTCCCCTGACGATGGCGGAGTCGCTGTCGGCGACAAGCTGAATTCGACTCTCGGCGCCCGTTCCGGTCACATGAGCAGTCAGCCAAACCTGACTCTGACAGCCCTGAACAAGGTTCTCCGTCGTCCGAGCTGAGTCCGGAAACTCCTCCAGATCATCCCCCAGTTCCAGCAGAAACAGGGACTGATCTTCCGGATCAAGGCCGGTAAATTCCTCATAAATCTCTGCGAGCGTGGGGATCATGACAGATTCGCTTCCAGAGCTTTCCTGCAGTTGAGTTCCCTGATGTGCAGCACATCAGCCGAATTCGTATTCCCGGCAATGGATAAAGAGGCTGCAGCCCAGTTTACAGAATCTCCAGCGTCGGTCCCGACGGCGACCGAATCAGTTCACTGAAGACCTGCATCGCTACGTTCTGACACACCTGTCGGATGCCATCTCTGGCCGCATTCTCTTCGGTCAGTAAATCCAGCATGCGGCCATTGTCCGCATACTCGCGGATGCACGATTCCAGAGGAATCTCACCAAGGTATGGCAACTTCATCTGCTCAGCAGTTCTCCTGACGCCCCCGCGACCAAAGACCTCGCCCGACATGTTCTCAACAAACCCCAGAATCGGCACGTTTACCTTCTGGTACATATCCACTGCCTTCACGGCATCCAGCAGTGCCACCTGTTGCGGAGTACAAACAACAACAGCACCCGCAAGACCAACCTGCTGCGACAAGGTGAGCGAAACATCACCGGTTCCAGGCGGCAGATCGATAATCAGATAATCAAGCTCACCCCAGTCGGTATCCGACAGAAACTGGCTGAGCGCCTTGTGCAGCATCGGACCACGCCAGACGACCGACTGACCGGGATCAATGAAGAAACCCATCGACATGAGTTTGATTCCGCCCGCATCAATCGGCTCCATCCGCATCACGCGGTTGCCGTTCCCGTCAGTGCGTTCTTCAGCCGCTGGCTTTCCTGTGGCGTTCATCATGTGAGGAATGCTGGGACCGTAAACATCGGCGTCCATCAGCCCGACGGAACAGCCGAATGAATGCAGACCGCAAGCCAGCGAAGCTGCAACAGTACTTTTGCCGACACCGCCTTTGCCACTGCCCACTGCGATGATATTTCTGACATTGAGTCCGACACGGCCCCCTGTATTCTTGCCACGGACTGTGGAATGCAGTTCGATCCGGGGCTCCAGCTCTGCCGCTGCCATCCGGATTCGCTCGCGAATCCGATCCTCCAGCTGCTTTCGCTCCGGGTAGGCAGGTGTGGGCAGATCAATCCTCACACGCGCATCATTTCCGTTGACGAATGTGTCTCGAATCAGTCCCAGTTCCCCCAGTGACCGACCTGTAAACGGTTCAGCGACATTGGAAACCAGAGTCTTAAGCTGTTCTGCAGTGGGCATCTTTGGCACCTGAAAACCGGGACGAGGAAACGAACACCACGGCTGTTCGCAGCGCCGTCACACAAACAGAAAAAACCGGTGGCATCCGGTCGGATTGTCCGACAACACTGAGCATCTGTCGAAGAGCAGTGCTGGCGAAACGAACACGAATGTCTTACGCACTCGCCGGGCCACGACCACCCATCAAAGCAGGCAAAATGTCGTCAAAAAAAAACCCGCGCACCAGTGGGTCGCGGGCTGATTTCCAGACAGAGAGCAGTTTGGCGTGCGAAGACACCTGACCGCAGGATGCAGGCGTCTCCGGACGCTCTGAGATGTCAGCTCTCAAAAGTTGCTACAGAAATCCTCTGACTACCAGAGCATTCCGGGGCAAACGATCAGCGACAGGCGATCTATCACGAATCATCTGCCGCCGTGCACCCGGTGCAGATAATCATTTACAGATCATCCGCCGGAGATCACCCGGCAATTATGGGAACCGAGTCCATGCCGACTGCCCCGACAGAAGATGCGTTCGCATTCGCAAGCCGGCTTCACTCAGTTGGCAATGAGAATGGATCCTGCGCGATCGGCTTCTGAATTACTCCGGCACGAATGAGCCGAACGGGGATCCGACGAGTCACAACCGCACCGTTTTCGAGCACTCGGATCTTCTTCAGATTTCGCCGATAGACGCGTTTGCAGATGCCAGTCGTCTTACGACCGTTACCGCCCAGATATTTCGCCTTGCCGCGTTCAGTCTTCTTGTTTCCACGGCCTGGCTTCAGATCGCCGTAAAGATCAAGCTGAGCCGCTCTTTTGATTCGCTTATTCTTCTTCAACGTACTCATGACTTTTCCATTCCCCTGCAAACAGCATTGCCATGCTGCGCCGCAGATGCACCCAAACGGGCCTTGAACGAACTCAGGAAATCTATTCCAAAGCAGCCTCAGGAATCAGAACAAACGCCCCAACCTGAACTGCGGACAATTGTCAGAACTGACGTGCAGGCGACTGCATTTTCACGACAGCCGCACCGTTTATGAACCTGCCGGCAACGCACACAAAAACAACTGGTGCCAAACAAGCCGACCGCTGCGAAACAGGACGATCCATTCCGCAGCAGACAAACAGCAGCAGCGGAAGCCGCCGCGATCGAAAAATTTATCGCGAGCAGCACCGCGGCCAGGGCACGGTCACATACCCAGTCGCGACATCCCAGTCGCGACATCCCAGTTGCAACAGCAGACGGCATTATGGCAGCCAAGCGACTGCCCAACAGACCACCTCACCACAAATCTCAACGTTTCCCAGCAGTTTATCGCCAGGATCCTGCAGCGGCATTGTAGTTTTCTGCCGTCGCAGAGCAACGATTCCGATTCTGAGGAACGGTGTTTCACAGGACCGGGAATCAGAATGTCAGGAAACTAACATCAAAGCAGTCAGTCTGCAATCGAAAAAGTCACTTAAACCGTTTAGCAACAATGATTTGCGCAACAAAAGAGCCCCGAGTGCAACACTCGAGGCTCTTTCAGTGCATGAGCAACTGAACCGCTGAGAGAATTGTCTCAGTTGGCTTTCTCATCAGTGCCAGGCAACTCCAGCGCATCAATCAGATCGCCAAAAGTCTTGCCGTCAGTCGCACTCTTCTCTTTTGCAGCCGCCTTGAGAGCTTCTGTAATCTTCGCTTCGTCAGTTTCGTTCTTTTTCTCCAGCTTATCGCCAAAGGCCACGCCGTAGTTGTTGCGGTCTTTCTTGCTCTTGCCGGGGTGGCAAACGGCACAGCTGAGCTTGCCATCGACGCCATGCTTTTTGGTCAGTTCAGGGTACAGTGCCGAGATTGCATCCTTGTACTTCGGACGAGCCACAGCGTTACTGCCGGTGGAGACGGCCAGACCAGCAACAAGCAGAACAGCGCACAATACGCGTACAGCATTCTTCACGGTTAACATTCAAACCTCCGGAAAGATTTTCCCAAAACACGTTCAGCGTGGAGCAACAAATTATTCGCACCACACATGACTTCATCAATGCATCAACCCCTGGAAAGTCGTATTGAGGCGACAAATGTCGGGATTTGACCACAACGGTTATAAAAACCCACCAACTGCTCTGTCAATCGACTGCTCCCGCCGTGACGCTGAGAAATTTCATAACGGGAACGGTGAATTTCAGGGAATCCCGCACAGACACAAAGCAGCGGCACGGATACAGGGTTGGTCTGCAGCCATGACATGCCCTCACACCAGACCAGAGCACGCGGCCCTCAGCAACGCTGGTTGGGACTTCCCTGCAACCGTCAACGGCCCCCTGCTCAGGCGGGGCGATTCAGTTTCGGCTCATCTTCATAAGCGTCCGGCAGCCGCAACGATGCTGACTGTCGTCTCCTGAGCTTCAGAAGCTCATCCAGCAACCGTGTCGGAACTCCCAGTTGCGAAGCTACCGCTTCTTCGCGGCACATCCCCACGACATGTAATCGCTCTTCTTCGGAAACAACTCCGCCCTGCCCGCTTAAGGCAGCTCCAGATCTCCCGGGGCTTTGCTCAGCAGCGGCTTCGGAACGGACTGGCAGAAACACTGCCCGGAATTCCCCCACCTCAATCAGATCGCCGTGCTGTAGAATCGCCGCGCTGCACGGTTCACCATTTCTGAGCAACGGAGGCATGCTGCAGGTACTGGTGATTTCTGCAGTCGCATTGCCCAGCCGAATTACAGAATGAACGTCGGGAACTCCCTGCTCCCCCAGGCGAATCTCACAGCTCGGACTGCTTCCAATCCGATGCTGCCCCACCCCCAGCGGACGAAAAGGAAAGCTGCGTTCGTCGCCGGCAATTCGCAGACAGGCGAGCGTCCCCACTGGTAGTTCAGCAAACATACGTGCGACCACAGACATCAGCGTCAGTTGAAGGAAAAATCAGGCTCCGCCTCAAGCAACAGCGGAACCCTCCCGCAGATTTCATCGTCCTCTCCCTCCCGCATGCTGCACCTGGAGCGAACTCTTTTGAAGAATTCACTCAAGCTGCACAGCAAAGCAGGTCGGGAAGGGGGCGTCGGAGCAGCAAGCGGCAATACCTGCCGCTCGGAGTCCCGATCCACAAGCGGCCGCCCACGAATCACCCGGGATCTGCCGGGCGCTCGCACCACTGCTTCAGGTAGTCCGACATCTTCAGTTTCCTGCGAGTGCTGTCGGAGGTCATATACCGAATCTTCCCGTAGATGCTGCGTTCCGGGCCCCATGCCCGGTCATACCGACCAAAGACCCAGAAAATTCCTGACCAGGAGTTGGGATCCCGACCATCCAGAGCAAACCGGTTGTTCAGTTCAATCAGCGTCTGCAGTGCCTGCTGAGGTGTTGCCGACCACTCCAGCACCTTTTTCCCCCAAAGCATTCTCAGGTAATTGTGCATCCGACCGGTGCACACAAGCTGATTCTGAGCCGCATTCCAGATGTCATCGTGCGTACGACTGTGCTGCAGCGTCTCGCGATCATAGATCACAGGCCTCGGGTCCGATGCGTGCTCGGCAAGCGTCTGCCGAGCCCATTCCGGCAGCGACTCCCAACGGTCATAGCGCCGATTTCGAAAACACATGTTGAAGCCCAGTTCCCGCCACGTGATCAGCTCATCCAGAAACGATTCCGTCGATTCTTCCATGCCCCACCATCCGGAGCGGCCGCCGCGAGTCTGCCTGGGATCCCCCAGTCGCTCCGGCCCCCACGATTCCCGTTCTGCAAGTTCGCGAAACAGGCGGTGCACGGACACATGCCCGAAGTGAAGCCATGGGGAAAGGCCGCTGGATGCATCCGTATCCGGGTGGTTTCTGTCAGTACCGTAATGCTCCAGCCCGGTCGCCAGGAATTGCTGCCATTGCCGCTTTGCCGCTCCTGCACCTCCTCTGATATCAACCTCTCTCACTGTCTGATCAATTGGGAGTGACGACAGCAGCTCATCCGGTTGCGACGCAGTCCGCTCACTGAGCGGTTCCCATGCTCCAGTCAGAAACGCCGGAATCTCTGGCAACGGCAACAGTCGCTTATCCAGCAACGGCTGCCCCTGAGGCATCTCCAGCAGATGTGATGGCAGATTCTTCTGCAGATAGCGGCGAAACGAATGTGCTGTCGTGAAAACCTGACTGGCTGCAGCGTCTGGCAGCAACCCATTCGAATCCACCACTTCGAATGCACACGACACATGCCGCGCTGCCGCGCGGAGCATGCGAGGCAGAAAAAATGCCGGGTAGTCGTCGGACACAATCACTGCCGCACGTTCGCTGAGCCGTTCGATCAGACCGCGACCCGCGCCCACCCCCGGTTCCACCCAGGCTACGTACGCCTGACCGGCCTGCTTCGCCTTCCGCATGTTCTCGCACATGCCGTCGATGACAAACCGATGCAATCGACGACTCGCCCACGGGTAATCGCAGCGCAGAGCTTCAAAGATCAGCAAGGGCTTGCCCAGCGAACAAGCCAGCTCCACGGCGCGGTCCAGAGCGAAGTTGTCCTCCAGCCGACGGTATGCCGTGCTCCAGTAAAGCACATAGTCCGATGACCCCCGAACTGCCCGCTCATTCAGTCGCCGAATGCGATCACCCGGAACATTCATGCCTGCCATTTCCTGCACCTCACAACTCCTCATGATCAATTCACTCAATTCCGCCGACGAAACTGAACGTGGACATCGAGAATGAACGATTAGAGAATAACGAAATGAACGTTTTCAGTAACTCCAGAACTGCCTAACAACAGTCAAAAACACCAATAAACCCAATTTCACAACAAAAAGTGTTATCGAACCGTAACTGCAGCGGATTAAAAAAGAACGATTGTCAAAACAACAATGAACGTTTCACTTGACCCAAGTGAACGTTTCCTGCAGCATACTGAACGTGCTTCAATGTCTTGCTCCAGAAAGGTAAGCCGATGACTGCTCTGCTGGAAAAAATTGTTCCTGCCACAAATCACTCCACTGCGGTCGCCCCATCTCAAGTTGACACCCAACTGCAGCAACGAGCCCGCAGGCTGCTCAATAATGAAATCCGCTTCGTCTACGTAGAAGATTTTGACACTCTCAGAGACAGTGACGTCCCAATGCAGAAGATCCAGGATCTGCTGCTCGATCTGAGAAGCGAGACGCTGAGGACTTCTGCGGTACACGTCTCCGGAGCGGATCAGTCTGCTGACCGGGAATGGCAGGCGGACGACCCGCTGCTGACTTTCGAGCAGGAACAGTTTCTGTTCCGTTCCATGAATCTGCTTCGCTATCGAGCCAATTGCCTCCGCAGCCGACTCTCAACTGAGAAACCCGCAACGAAAATGGTCCTGAAGGCAGAACAGTATCTTGACCTCTCTGAGGAGATTCGCGGACAACTTGTTCGCTCCAACCTTCGCCTCGTTGGTGCAATCGCACGGAAATTCTCGTCCGGCTTCGGAGAAGTTGACGACTGCAGCAGTGATGCCTGCATGATTCTGCTCGGAGCGATTGACCGCTTCGACTATTCCCGCGGTTATCGTTTCAGTACGTACGCAACACATTCCATCCAGCGTTACTTCTTCCGTGCGTGGAAAGTTCACTCCCGACGTCGGCAGAAACTGCCTTGTACCTCGGCTGAAGTTCTGCCGGAAGTCGCTGAGTCCGTGCAGGATCTTCCGATCTGCCATGACCCTCATGCAACAGTCGCAAACCTGCTACAGCGCGCGTCTGAGGTGCTCGATGAACGTGAACTCTGGATTCTGCGCAGCCGTTTTGGAATTGGCCAGGAGACTGAGTCCGCACGTACGCTCAGAGAGATTGCAGCAGACCTCGGTGTCTCCAAGGAACGCGTTCGACAACTGCAGCTCAAAGCGATGGACAAACTGAAAACTCTGCTGAATCCGGCCGAATTCAATCTGGAAATGGTAATGATCTGAACGGTCTGCAGTTCAAAGTTCGCTGCCCTGCTGATTTCGACTCCATTCCGGCCAGTACTCCGGTAATTCACTATGAAATTCCATGGGTCTGCCTCCTATCGGATGCGAGATCTGCAGATGCAT
>JALRDR010000728.1 GCA_023262145.1 Planctomycetaceae bacterium
AACTGCATGTCCTCGAATGCCGCCGAACTGCGCTGCAGCGCTTCTTCACGCTGCACTACGTGTTGAACACGCCATGGCCTGAGACCGCAGCCAGCGAGTGCCGGATGGACTGCCTCCTCGGCAAGTTTGAGCGCCGGAACAATGGCCTCTGCAAGAAGCTGTGTGACAGCGTTGCCTGCTGCTGGCCTCTCAATGACCACGATCAGCGGCCGCACACTGCAGATACTGCGTGCCAGTCGCAATGGCAGAATGCGACCCGCCTGCCCGTCTGTTCTGCGCATCCAGTCCGCCAGAACCCCGTCCCGCGTCGTCTCAGAAAGTTGCTCCTGCAATGGCAGCATCCAGTCACTGCTGTACTCGTTACAGGTCAGGCGATTCAGGGCGGCAGCGTGCTGCAGAAGTCGGAGTTCACGATCGGAGGTCTGGCTGGCTGCCATCGTCACGACCGGCTGATGTACGACCGAGCGATACCCATCATCAGCAGCAACAGCCGCCAGCAGACGGTCAGCCGCAGCGTCTGCATCCGAATTCAGCACCAGTACGGCTGCATGCAGCTCAGAATTGCGAACGCATTGCCAGTTCATGCTGCTCGCGGAAGCAGTCAGGATTCGTCCGAAACTGCCAACAGCAACAAATCCCTGTTGTGTGGCAGCAACACTTCTGATCAGGCCCCCGCCCGGCACCGGAACCACCTGCCAGCTCCGACCACCGTCGCGGGACTGAATCACACAGCTTCCGGGGTTGCCGGCAATGACCACTGCCTCACCTCGATGGGCAATCGCGTGGATATCCAGAAGCTCAGTAGCCTCGGCGGGAAGCCGAGCGGCAGGCGGGCCCCATGTAATTCCGCCATCCATCGTCTGCAGCAGTAATGAACCGTCACCTCCGGCCCAGCCCGCTCCATCACTGCCCAGAGAGACAGATCTGATCGAACGCAGTGATCTGCGAGGACTCTGCAGGACCACCGCTTCTCCGGAGACAACCGTTCCCAGGACCTGATCCGCTCCAGCTGCAATCCCTTCATCAGGATTCATGAAGGCGGCAGCAGACCAGTACACGTCCGGCTGGTCAGACACAATCGGTACCCACGACTGCCCGCCGTCTGTGCTGCGAAACAATGTATGCGAACCGATTGCCGCACCAGCCTGAGTCACAACAATGTGTTCCAGCAGACCGAAGCTGTGCAACTGACGAATCCCGGGAAGCTCAGCCAGACTGATTGCGCCCGGTTCCGACGCAGATGCCGAGGCCGCGGAGGAACGGATCTCGCTCCATGTACTGCCACCATCACGCGTCTCAAGCAGTAACGCACGATGTCCATGACTGGCGGCGGCGTCCCCATAACGCCAGCCGGCAACCCAACCCCTCTGCCCGGTCAGGAATACGACCGTTGTCAGGCAGCAGTCGAAGGGCAGGGCAGTGACGGACCACGTCTGCCCGCTGTCATCAGAGCGACAGATCTGCCCCCGATCGCCCACCGCCCAGATCTGAGCACCTGCCGCGCAGACATCATTGAGCCCCGCGTCCTGCAGCACTTCAGTTGTACGCGGCAACGGATCAGCGGCAAATAATCCGGGAGCCGCATCGTGCTCAATCACCGCAAACGCCCCGGGTTCACCGAATCGCACATCGGCAGTCTGTGCAGCCGCATTGCCCAACGGCATCACGCAGGCACAACAGCACAGGCAACCAATGATCGATTGTCTACGAGCAGGAGCCATCCATGACACCTTGAGCAGAGTCAGACTGCGACGTTGAGACCTGAGGAATGCTGCAGGTCACCTGCAGTAGCCTGCGAGTTTTCGCAACATCACGCAAGATCAGTCTGACCCGACGTCAGTTCTGCTCCGGCGACGGCCACAGCAGAACAAATCACGATTCAGAACCTGCCGCCTGACCGCTTGCTGCCAGTTCCACCTGCTGCTGATCATCACGTTTCTGCAGGAGGTACGGTGCAGCGCTCTGGCTGTGATCATGCCCGTCGTAGACACCAAAATCATTGAACAGAAAGCGCTTGGCCAGGCGGTAATACAGATTCTGCTCTGGTATCTCATGTCCCGGGTGATACTGAGATGTTCGGGGGATCATCGACTGCAGTTCCGCCATGGCAGTACCACGAGCCGTCGCATCCCTGGCGGAGTGCTTTTCCACGAGTTGTGCGAGCAGATCGGGGCGTTCCAGAACGATACATCCGCGAGTCGTCTGCTGGGACAGTGCACGGAAGTCCGAGAGAAATTCAGACTGAGTGAACTTATCGACCAGCGGTCGATCATCCTGACCTGCGTGGATCGATTCTGTGGAAAACTGCACGATGGGACACGGCTCAATATCACCCCATGGATTGATATGGTGACTGATCCCGTTGGCTGCCGGGCAGAGTGCTTTACCCTCGCCGTCGTAATAGGCGTCGATGATGATGATCGGCTTGCGTGCCCGCATCTCAACCACGAATTGTCGGGCGCGACGCTGCTGTTCCGGCGTCAGGCACAGCTCTGTCGTGGCGTCCGGCCCCATCGGTCGGTACACATGGAACCACGTGTAAAGCACGCCCATCTCAATCAGGCGATCCACCCACTGTTCTGTGAGCAGATCGTCGATATTTGATTTGGCAAGACTGGTGCAGACACCTGTCATTACGTGATTTCGCAGGCAGTTCTGAATGCCAGCCAGGGTTTTGTTGTAGACACCATCACGACCGCGACGTTGATCGCTGATGATTTCAGTCCCCTCAACACTGATCAGCGGAGTCACATTGCCCAGTTCGAACATCCTCCGGGCCACGTCGTCGGTGATGAAGTGGCCGTTTGTGAACACCTGAAAGTAGCAGTCCGGAAAAGCGGCTACGATTTCCAGGATTTCCGGGTGCATGAAGGGCTCACCGCCCACCAGCCCGAAGAAGGAATTCCCTTCCGCACGCGCTTCTGTGATGAGCCGCTTCATCGCTGCCAGATCAATGGTCTGCTGCTTATGAGCCACATCGACCCAGCAGCCCTGACAACGCAGGTTGCAGCTGTTGATGATCGAAACGTACAGAAACGGAGGAAAGAACTTCCCCTGCTTCATACGGCGACGATGCCGCAGCACTGAGAGACCGCCGCGAACGCCCAGATTCCAGATCAGTTTCCAGAGCAGACGTTTGTTGGTTTCGAACAGAATTCGCCGCAGCATGCGGAGTGTGTACATGACCTGGATGTCTCCTGCGTCCAGCCTGTCACTGCAGGCGGCTGCGTCAGACCTGCAACCGCAGGTAGTTTCTGAAAGAGCAGTCAGATAACCGCACCGGACTTCAAAGCTTTGATGGCTCCGGACCAGTGCGTCCGCAGCTGTCTCCCGATCACGGCTCTCTGCTGCGCCTCATAATAGACACTCGATTCCGGGAAGTCACCTGCACCGGCATCTGGCGGAGATTTGTGGGTCATCGTTGCCAGCTTCCGCAATCAGCCCTCTGACAGCTGCAACATCACGTCCACAAGTTCACTGCCCCCATTGTCCACTGCCATCACCACTAACTGATTGAAGGAAGCCAGCGTCGAAAGCGGAAAAAACAACTCCGTCGTACCATCATCCCGACTCATCGCAGGCTGTTCTGCTGCAGCTGTGATCCGGCTGTCATTCAATGTCAGCCGGGGCACTTGGCCACGAATCACAACGCGCAGACGCACCCGGGTTTCCGTCTGAACTCCCGCCGGTCTGTGAAACCCCCGCAGGAGTCCTGCTGTGATCGTCTGCGGAAGCTGGACCCGCCCGCTGGCAGCAGTCGGGCCGCTGGCAGCAGTCGGGCCCGGGGCTGGTTGCTGCAACTGCCAGGCCGCATTCAGTCTGATGGAGTACCAGTTCATATCCTGCCGATCCTTGGTATTCTTTCGCTGCCCTGCAAAGTGGCCCCGCGGGGCATCGTTCGCCTTTCCTGCTGCTGCGAAGCAGGGGATACTTATTGTGAAGGCACTGGCTCAGGCCAAACACTGTATTTTCCCGCTGTGCGCACGCAAACTGCACCGCACGTCGTGAACGAATCCTGCAAATCGCAGCTGATCCGAAGAATCTGCCGGCGGATTTCTGCTGCAGCGGCAACCACTGTTTTTGCCTGTTCAACAGTGACACGTCTGTTTTGTTGAACATGCCAGCGACAAATTCTACTAGACTTTCCGGGGTGCAGTACACCAGCTTTGATGCTCGCAGACAGCTCTGATGCTGTCAGTGAACGCCGCAGAAATTCTGTCCCCTGAAATAGGAATTCCAGGAATTGCGGCTGCAGGAGTGCACTGATAACCTGCGGTCTGTGAAGCTTCGAAAGCAGTGAACTGCTCCCAATGATCGACAACAGGAAGCGTGTCGGCGCGCTCCCAGCGAGACAGTGAACGGAACAAGTTGTTTATGAGCCAGAATCCGGAAAAGTCGCCTCGTCAGCAGAATTCTGAGCCACCTGGTGGTGAACCTCGAAGAATGAATTTCAGTTCGATGACGCTGATCATGCTGGCGGTTCTGGCAATCATCTCAGTGATGGCATGGAGCACCTCCCCATCGAATTTTGGCACCACAGTGCCATACTCGTTCGTCATTGAACAAATCCGGAACGACAACGTTCGCAGTGTTGAGTTTCACGGTGAACTGCTCACCGGACGCTGGATCGAGACGCCGGCCCCCGCAGAAGATGGGCCACCGGGAAATCTGGCCAGTAACTTCAATACGGTTCTGCCGCCGCAGGTTGCCGGACAGAAGGATCTGCTGCAGCAACTTGAAGACCACAATGTCTCCGTCGTGGCCAACCCGGTTTCTGTGATGGGGTTTGGCGATCTGCTGATCTGGATCCTGATGCCGCTCGTCTTTGTCTTCCTGATGTGGACCATGATGCGGCGTTCTCAGGATCCGTTCGGTGCCGGTGGGATGATGGGCAGTTTTGTGCGCAGCCCCGCCAAACGATTTGAAAAGAATGAAAAATCCTCAACCTTTGACGATGTGGCCGGGCTGAAGTCAGCAAAGCAGGATCTGCAGGAGGTTGTGGAATTCCTCCGCAATCCACAGCGTTTCACCAGAATCGGTGCCAAAATCCCCAAGGGCGTGCTGCTTGTGGGTCCGCCCGGAACCGGCAAGACACTTCTTGCTCGCGCCACCGCCGGCGAAGCTGATGTTCCCTACTTTTCGATCAATGGTTCTGAATTCATTCAGATGTTTGTCGGCGTGGGAGCAACACGGGTGCGGGACCTGTTCCGAACAGCACGTGCCGCTGCACCCTGTATCGTCTTCATCGACGAAATTGACGCCGTTGGTCGTGTTCGTGGCGCCGGAGTTGGCGGTGGGCATGATGAACGCGAGCAGACTCTGAACCAGATCCTCAGCGAAATGGATGGATTTGAACAGGGCGAAACGGTCATCGTGCTGGCAGCAACGAATCGCCATGACGTCCTGGACCCGGCATTGCTTCGCCCCGGACGCTTTGATCGGCATGTGACGGTCGATCTGCCCGCTCGCGATGGACGCCTTGGTATTCTCAAAGTACACACCAAACGCGTGCCACTCGATGAATCCGTGGACCTTGAAGCGATCGCCCGCACGACAATGGGCTACAGCGGTGCAGAGCTGGAAAAACTGGTGAATGAATCTGCATTGCGTGCCGCCAGAGAAGACCGTCGCAAAGTGGAAATGTCAGATTTCCTTTACGCCCAGGATCTGGTCACGATGGGCGTCCCGCGCGAAGAAAACATGGAACGGTCCGAAAAGGAACTGACTGCCTGGCACGAAGCTGGGCACGCCGTGCTCGCA
>JALRDR010000782.1 GCA_023262145.1 Planctomycetaceae bacterium
AGCAGTGTCGACCAGTAGGCGCGGGTCATGTTTTCAAAATCCCGCACCGCTTCCGGCGAGTCGTCGGGGAACTTCTTTCTCCAGTCGAACAGCGGTCCGTAGATGCCGTGCCATGTGGACAGTCGCTGACGAATCCAGTCGGGTTTATCCTGCAGCATGAAGGCAGTTTCCGGGTATGGGATCCGCACGTGATCGAATGCACCCTGGTACTTCTCTTCAGGGAAGTAGAAGCTGTGCGGCGCCTTGTGTCCGATCATCAGGCACCACGGTTTGTCACCATGGTCTCGCTGCAGAAATTCCTCCGCCATGTCCGTAACAACGTGCGTGTAATAGCCGGGTACGACTTTTCGTTCCCTGCCATTGAAGTTGAACTCAGTATCGAAGTACTTGCCCTGTCCTCGATGCGTGACGAACCAGTCGAACCCGGGTCGTGGTTCGTCGTTGTTCTCGCCCATGTGCCATTTGCCGATGTATGCGGTTTCATAGCCATGCTGCTGCAGCACAAGCGGGAAACTCTGCAGTGACTCCGGGTACTCCGTAAAGTTGTTGGTGACTCCATGAGCATGTGCGTACAGTCCGCTGAGAATGCTGGCGCGGCTGGGTGAGCAGAGTGAGGTGGTGCAGAAGCTGTTTCGGAAGTAGATCCCCTCGTGCCCAAGTCGATCAATATGGGGTGTCTTCAGCCATGGGTGGCCGGCAATTCCTGCAGCATCCCAGCGCTGGTCGTCCGTGAGCATGAACAGGATGTTTGGTCGATCCGCGGCAGCAGCGGTTCGCGAAAAATCGCTGGCTGTCTGCAGCAGTCCGACGGTTGCCAGCAGAAGTATTCGACAGATCATATTGAGTCCTTTTTCTTTGGCATCAGTCGCGAAGATCACTCACCGGGGACAGTCTCCCGGACTATTCGCCGGGTCCAGCGACCGGGGCTGTTCGTCCGTGCAACGAGGTCACTTCTGCAACTGATGGTGCGCGATTGTTGAATGGTGCTGTACAGCATAGGACCTCGACGGAATTTATGCTGCTGTCAGCATGACTCGTTTTTGTCTCAGTTGCGATTTATTGTCTCATCAAGGTTGAGCAGCACCCGCGACACAAGTGTCCATGCGGCCACATCAGCAGGAGTTGTTCCTGCCGGGAGATCCGGAAGCGTCGCCGGATCGCCGGTTGTAACTTCCCTTGGGTTAATCCAGCCATCCGCAATCCGCTGCCGTTGTTGTGCCAGAGATGTGAGAAGAACTTCCACTTCTGAAGGATCCGGCGGGCGAGCTGTGCAGAGCAGAAAACCATGGCGGATGCGATCACGGTCGTCAGGCTCTGCTTCGCGGAGGATTTTCAGGCTGAGTGCTCGAGCTGATTCCACCAGGATTGGTTCGTTCAGTCCCACGAGAGCGGAAAGCGGCGTGTTTGATCGCATTCTCCGCGAGCAGGATGCATCGGCGTTTGGTGAATCGAGCGTGCTGAGCATTGGGTCCGGCATCGAACGCTTGCGAAACAGATAAACGGAGCGGCAGTAACGGTCAGGTGCTGCCGCAGGCTGCCAGTAGCTCGGGTAAACATAGTTGTAGTCAAGCACATTCTGAGGAACCGGGGGAATGACAGATTCCCCTTCGGAATAATTGGAAAGGAGTCCGGAAACCGAAAGCGCGATATCACGGAGCACTTCGGCGTCAACTCTGTACCGAGCTCCTCGTGCCAGCAGATTATTGCGGGAATCCTGTTGCTGCAGCTGAGCAGACATGGAGGATGACTGGCGGTAGACCTGGCTGGAGACGATTGTGCGGATCAGTTCGCGACGGCTCCATCCGTGTTCCATGAAATCCACAGCCAGCCAGTCCAGCAATTCACGATACTCCGGGACAGGAGACCGCGTTCCGAAGTCTTCTGACGATTCAACGAGGCCGTTGCCGAACAGTCCCTGCCAGACGTAGTTGACTGCGACGCGAGCCGTCAGGGGGGATTCTGCAGAGGCCAGCCAGCGAGCAAAGCCGAGTCGATTTCGGGGAGCATCATCCGGGAAGGGATGGAATGCGGCCGGAACGTGCGGTTCCACCAGTTCCAGTGGCTGACTCCATTCACCCCGCAGGAGCCGGTGCGTGGCTCGGGTCTCTCGAATGCTTCGCTCCTCCAGATGCAGAATGGTTGTCGCGGCCTGGGGAACCGACTTCAGCAGCTGATCCAGCTGCTGATTAGTCTCGGCAGGAACATCAACACTGTGTCGCCATGCATGAAACAACGATTGCTGTTCCAGAGTTGTCCGCAGTTCTGCGGGACGCAACATGGCCAGAACTGCTCCGTGATCCACTGCCGGAGCCGCTGGAGTTGCCGCGTCCGTCAGACTGAATCGTACGCAACCCGGCATGTCTCCCATTCTCCAGGCAATTTTCAGTTCAGTGCCGGACGGGAGGCTCAGGGGAGTTTCAAACTGGATCACGGCGGTGCTGGGCTGATTGCGGAGGCCTGGTCCGCGATCGGCTTTCCATGATGTGCCGTCGTTCTCGTCGATCAGAAATGCTACCGGTCCGGATTTCTTCTTTCCTTCGTCGGTGGCAACTTCCGGCTCTGAAAAGTCAGCAGAAGCATTGACCAGCTTCTGTCTTTGCCATTCGTCGTCGTCGGAAGTGCGAGTCAGAACTTCCAGTTCATGCACGATCCATGTTCCCTGACGACTGCGGCCGGGACCGGTGTGAGGCAGGTCGTTGTGGTTCAGGATCTCCATCTGCAGTCCAGTGATCTGCTGCAATGCGGGGCGAGCAATCATGAATACGTCAGCACTGCTGTGTCCTTTCATGAGCAGAGAACCGTCTGCTTCCTGTGTAGGATGATTGAGCCCGCTGTTGCTGCCGAGTTCGATTGCTTCCAGAGTGGTCCAGCGCGGCAGAGCAGAAGTTGTCAGAACGGCAAACTCCTCAATCTGCTCGGCCCAGTTCGGGTGCTGGTCCCGGATAGCCTGTTCCAGTTGCTGTCGCTGACGACGCAACTCCTCCAGTTGCTGAAGTTGCTCTGCCGTATAGACCCACGACTGTGCCTCGTATGTGTTATTCAGGAAGGCAAACATCCCGTAGTATTCGGTGTGAGTAATGGGGTCATATTTGTGTGTGTGGCACTGGGCGCACTGAGTGGTGAGCCCAAGGACTGATTTTCCGATGCAGTCGAGGCGATCAAACATCTCCGCCATTCGAAATTCCTCCGGGATGATCGCCCCTTCTTCATTGATCATGCTGTTACGCAGAAAGCCCGTCGCAATTTTCTGTGACTGCGTTGCTTCCGGAAGCAGATCGCCGGCAACCTGCTGGATGATGAACTGATCCCATGGCATGTCTCGATTCATCGCATCGATGACCCAGTCCCGCCAGGCCCACTGTTCCCGCCTCAGGTCCTTTTCATAACCATTCGTGTCGGAGTAGCGAGCCAGATCCAGCCATTGACGGGCCCATTTCTGCCCGAATGCGGGATGCCTGAGCAGCATGTCTACGGTGGCGTTAAATCCGTTTTCGTCATATTCACGCAGCTGCCGAGGTGTCGGGGGCAGGCCGATCAGGTCCAGATAAAGCCTGCGGCAAAGTGCGTGCGGGCTGGCCTCCGGGGCGAACTCCAGACCATTCTGGTGCAGTCGAGCAGCAACGAAGGAATCAACTGGATTGGTGAATTCAGCAACAGGCAGTGCTTGCCGGCGAGGGCGAGTAAAAGCCCAGTGCTCTTCCCAGGGAGCACCATCAGCGATCCATTTCTGCAGCAATTCAATCTCTGCTGCGGAGGGCCGCCTGGCAGCATCCGGTGGTGGCATGATCAGGTCCGGATCGCTGCTGGTCAGACGGCGCATGAGTTCACTGCCGGAGTGATTGCCGGGAATAATTGCAGGTGTTCCCGAATCCCCGCCTCGCAACGCTGCAGCAAGATCATCCAGTCGCAGGCCGCCCTGGCGTTGTTCTGCGTCCGTGCCGTGACAGTGCCAGCAGTGCTCGGACAGAATTCGGCGGACTTCATCGGGGGATCCCGACTGCACAAAACCGGGGCAAATCGCAATGATTGCTGCAGAAAACAGGAGAATTCGCACGCAGAATACCTTTGTGTTACCTTGAGGACTCGCGAGCCGGAACCGACAGGACAGTGGTCGACAGCCAACGCTGCTGAGCATATCGAACAGAACCCTCATGTGAAATCAAACTGCGGCTGACAATTGTGCGGGCTCTGAAACAGTCGGTAAGAAGCTGGCTGGCAGCGGGCACCGGAAGGACAAGCGTGCAACCTGGCAAGGATTCTGTTGCCTCAGAATTCAGAGAATGGTATCAACTGAATGCAGTGCGTTTTTCGCGTGGTGTTTGTGTGTTCCGACTGTGCAGGAGTTTCGTGCCGTGTTCAGTGGATTTGCACCGGGAGATCCGGTGATTTATTCGGTCACCAAGCAGAGTAATCATCCGGGACCTCGCGCGCGGTCCATATCCGCTTCAGGTACGGGGGACGTCTACACATACGTGGTGGATAAATTCTGGCGTGTGAAGAGAATTATGGAGAATGGAGACCTGCTGCTGGTCACCCGCCGTGGCAAGGAGCATCAGGTGAATCCTGCAGATCCTCTGCTGAAGCGGCCCAATCTACTGCAACGCTGGCTGCTTGCGTCGCGATTTCCCGCGATCAACTCCACGGACCACGATCGTAAAGCATCCGGGTGACAGCGACCTCGTCAGGCATTCTGAAGAATGACGCGCATGGTGCAGCATTGGCCATCGTCAATACCGGGCATCCGAACGAAGCTCTGCCCTGAATGTGAGGCTGCTGTTCGGTGCTTCCAGTTGCTGAAGTCCTGCCACAGGCTGCAGATCGCAGGTTGACAGCCTCAATGCCGCCGCTTGCGGGCGTTCAGGCGGCACGACGAGCTGAGTTCAGTGCCGTCAGCCTGTTCGCGACACATTCAAAGACGGCATCGACGGACAGTCGCTGCAGATCTTTGCCCGGTGCAACGAGTGCCTGATTGCGCACCCCGTCCACCGGGTATGGGCCCGTGCGTTCAGGGCATGTTGGGCCATACAACCCCACGGTGGGAGTACCAAATGCAGCTGCCATGTGTACCGGACCGCTGTCGTTCGACACAATCAGCTTTGCATTCTGAATCAGGTTGACCAGCTGCATCAGCGACGTTTTCGCTGTCAGGTTGATGAATCGTTCCGGACTGCCTACGGCCGGACTTTCCCAGGGACGATGACTGTCCCAGGCGAATGTTTCATTGGGAAAAGCGTCGGCCAGACGTACCGTCAGCTTCGGGAAAAACTTCCATTCTCGCTGCTCGTTGCGACTGTTCGGGAACAGCACGATCGGCCTGCAGTTTCGCAGTCGGGCATCAGCTTCAGCGGGATCATCACCACGAATCGTGACCGGTGATCGTAGTTCCGGCTGCAGTCCCAGCAGGGGCAGGAACTGCAGCATCATTTCGATCACATGCGACTGCTGACCGTGGGCAGGAAAGTCAGCTACCTGAGGATGAAACCAGTTGCTGCATTCACGTGACCATGGCGGTCCGATCTTCAGCGGTGCATTCGCAGCCCGCGTCATGAGCCCTGAACGCAGCAGCCCCTGGAAATCCAGTACTGCATCAAAACGCAGGCGAGTCAGATCACGACAGGTCTGCCAGATTCCACGCAGCCCCAGTTCATGTCGAAACTCAATAATCCGACCGTTGACCGTATCACAGCGACGAATCAGATCTGCAAAACGAGTCTTCACCACCCACGAAATCTGAGCGTCGGGAATCTGATCCCGAATGGACTGAGCCACCGGCAGAGCGTGGAGGATGTCGCCCATTGAACTGGGCTTGATGATCAGTATCTGCATGGATTCCATCCCGTGACGCTGTCAGGCAGCGCGACGCAGTTGTGGATTCAGTTCCTTGTCGTTGTACATCTTGAACTGGTAGTACACCCGGAAACTGCGAGTCCCCGCTCGTACTTCCAGCAGCAGAGCATCGAGTGCCACTGAGAGGTCTGCAATCTGCTGCTCTATCACAGCCAATTTGTTCCGACAACGCAGGACGTGGTCGGCAGCGGCGTCGGTACGCTCTGCTTCCTCACGCATATGGAACTGCTTCAGTGCCAGTATCGACAGCCGGTCAATCATCATCCCGGGTGTCTCAGAATGAAACGGACAGCCGTCGCTGCGCGGCTGCAAAGTTTCCATAAAGTTCTGGTCCATGCGTTCGATCAGGTCATTGCGGCGCTGATTACAGCGGTCAATCACCCGCTTTGCTGCACGCACTCGTTCCGCTCCCAGATCATCGCGGCGGGCAATATCTTCTTCGTGCCACAGCAGAAAATTCTGCAGGTGATTCTCTTCGGCCAGACCGGCGAATTCAGACAATTCCGAAGCGGGGTCCTGCTCATGCCACTCAATGGTTCTCTGCTTTTGCAGTGCTGTAATCGCGGCAGCATCCATGCTGATTCTCTCCCCATAGTTTTCTGTATTGCTACGACTGTGGGATTACTGCAGTTCTCTGAGTAGTCCTGCGGCTGGCGGTCCGATTGAGGCCATCAGATGCAGCTCAGTCGTGGTTTGTGCGTCTGGTCAGCGTTCCTGTCGCTGCGGCTCACACCTGAGCGTGCTGCCTGCCACGGCCGCCAGATCTTCCGGAATCTTCACAGTTTCTGCCGGATGATGCCAGACCAATGTGCGGGTTCAGCCGGCAGGCCGTTTGCAAAGAACAGACTCATGGGAAAGCTGGCCGACACGGATTCCGGCTGCTGGTCTCTGTCAGGCGGCCCGGCGGATTTTCTCCGACGTGTTCACCACCGGCTCAAACTGATAGCCGAAGAACTCGATGTCCGCCGCAAGTCGTTCGGCAACGAGATCTCGTGTCGTGTTATCGTACATTTCCCGGAAATCCCGGCGGGTACCGCTGCTGTTGAGCAGCGTCAGTTTTGCTTCGCCTCCCAGTCGGCTTTGAACATGCTGAAAATCTTCCTCCAGCGTTTCCATGCGGCCCACGAAATCCACGATCAGCCGGCCGCGGGAATCGCAGACCCAGTCCTTCTGCAGAATGTCCCTTCGCCTGGTCCAGACGTCCGCAAACTCGGCGAAACTCATCATTGCAACCGGATAGCTGTAACGATGCTCAAGACGCTGCGATATGAAATGATACAGCGACACCAGCCGCTCCCATGGATTCCGCACAAAGGCGAACTTGAACAGTTTCTCAAACACTGACGCAGGCAGAAATCGACGAATTTCGGCTGCTGTGCTGTGATTTCGAAAGCGTCGCCGCCGAAATGGTCCCAGCACATTCAGATTGATGCCAACTCGGCTTAGCAGCCTGTTTTCCCAGTAATCGAGTGGGTTTGTCGCCAACGGTTCAAACGCCGCGCGGATGCTGGTGCCCGCACATTTGGGCACGTGCACAAACAGAAATTGATGGTCGTGTGAAATCAGCACTTCCGTAGCTTTCCCTCAAGAGTCAGCTCTGACTGCATCACTCAGAAACGGTGTGTTGTGTAGTTGCGGACTGAGTCTACGCGGCTTTTGTTTCAGATTCTTCTGCCGGGGACAGTTGCGATGTTCCGCAGCTACCCGCGTTTCTGACCGCAGATTCTGAGATCTGTGTTTGTCCCTGTTTCTTTCGCGATCTTCGCAACGCTGCAGCTTTTCCGGTCGACCATTTCACGATGCGGTAAAACACATTGTCAGCCAGCCGGGCAAGCCGCGCTGCTGTCGGCCATGCCACATCAAATCCCTCCGCAATGAACGTTCTGCCGTTATGATGCAGCCGGGGCAGATCATTCCAGTCTGTTTCCACAAAAGTCGCCCAGCGGGCGCAGTTCTCCCGACTTCCAGGCTGCAATTGGTCGCGTAACAACTCATGCGTCTGCTGCATATTGCCTGGTGTACAGGCAACCCCCAATGCGTCATAAAACGAAGGCCCCAGCAGGATCACTGGCCTCCCCATCCAGCAGGCTTCCACTGTCACGGTGGAACCGAATGTGACCACCACGTCGCTCCACTCTATCAGAGCGTAGGTGTTTGCTGACGTTTCCGGATAGTACACCTGCACATTGGGAAGCTCCTCAACTGCATGAAATGGCGTGCGAATATCGCTGGAAATGTCAGCCTGATTGGGATGAAAGCGAATACAGAACATCGTCTGAGGATGCTCTTTGCATAATTCCTGTACCACTGCTGCATAATCCGGGAACGGTGATCTCCAGTCTCTTCCCAGCGATTCAAACTCATCCTGGCTGCTGAGGAACACTGTTACGCGTTTCTTGAACCCCGTGGCCGCCGGTGGTACGAAATCGGTTGCATGTTTCTTCGCAAACTTATTGCTCCGCGGGCTGCGTCGGCGTGCAAAATACTGTTCCGCCAGTTCCATGTCGGCAGGGTTTCGCAGCATGCGTTTCTGCATTTCATGGCGATCGTGTGCTGTGTGTCCTGCAAATACCATGGGATGCTGCCGAGCACAGACTTCCAGCGTGGAAAAATCCACGCCCATGCTGCGGGCTG
>JALRDR010000884.1 GCA_023262145.1 Planctomycetaceae bacterium
CATCGACACTCGCTGGTCTGCAGGTACCACTCCCATCCAGCCTTGCGGAATATGTCGCTGATCGCCAGCGGGCGATTGCACTGGGGAAAGCGTTATTCTGGGATATTCAGGCTGGCAGCGATGGCCGCACTGCCTGCGCATCCTGCCACTGGAATGCCGGAGCTGATATTCGTACGACACACACAGTCGAACCCGGTGCCATTGGTTCAGCATTTGGACATGACGCTGCACAGGAACGGCAGCGAGCCCATGCAATTGCTGCATGGAGAGGAAACAATGTGTCCCTCAGGACGTCCGACTTTCCGTTTCAAAGGCTGCCGAACCCACTAAAGCCGGCGAATGAGACGGGTTTTGAGGAGTACGGAAACGAGCCCCTGTTTTCAACGCCGGAAATAACCGGCTCCCAGGGAGTCATCCTTTCGCACTTTGCAGGCATTCTTGAGGGGTCCCCGGAGGATGCTGCGATCGGAACTCCAGACCCGCTCTTCAGTCTTGCTGGGGCAAATCTACGACGGGTGACAGGACGGAATGCTCCGACAAACATCAATTCAGTCTTTCTGGATCGGCTGTTCTGGGATGGCCGAGCGAATCACTACTTCAACGGTGTGAATGCGTGGGGAGATATGGACCCGAATGCTCGCGTCCTGAAGTCCGCTCCGACCGGGGGAACGATGGTACCGGTCAGAATTCTGCTTGATAACGCGGCACTCGCTTCGCAGGCTGTGGCTCCTCTACTCAGCAATGTGGAAATGAGCTGGACGGGACGTACATTCGCTGATGTGGGACGAAAGATGTTTTCCTTGCGGCCCCTTGCTCTGCAGCGTGTGGCGAGTGATGACAGTGTGCTGGGTACGTATGTTTCACCACTTGATGACACCGGGCTGGCTGCGGAACGTACCAGCTACGCGCAACTGGTTCGAGAATCGTTCCGGCCGGAATGGTGGGCATCGCAGGAACTCACACCGGATGGCTACACTCAGATGGAGGCAAATTTCTCATTGTTCTGGGGACTCTCACTGTTGATGTACCAGGCGACCTTGATTTCAGATCAGTCCCCATTTGACGCCTGGGCCGCCGGTGATACAGCAGCTC
>JALRDR010000976.1 GCA_023262145.1 Planctomycetaceae bacterium
GGCAGTGGGGATTCACAGTTGCCGGGGGCGATACCAACGTCTGGGATGGTCCACTGGCAATCAACGTCTGTCTGCTGGGACGGCCTGTGACAGAACAGATTCCGTTGCGCTCGCATGGCCAGGCGGGGGATCGCGTAATGGTAACCGGGCAGCTGGGGGGCAGTCTGGCGAGCGGTCGACACTTCAGTTTTGAACCGCGGCTGGAATTTGCCCGCTGGCTGCTGGGGAATTATCCGGTGCACGCCATGATGGACATTTCAGACGGACTGGCGACGGACCTGCCCCGGATTCTCGAAGCCAGTCGTTGTGGTGGCGAAGTGTACTGTGACAGAATTCCGATTCACGCCGATGTATCGGAGCAGTTGCCGAAATGCGATCGTCTGCAGGCCGCCCTTTGTGACGGCGAGGACTTCGAATTGCTGCTGACTGTGTCGGAGGAAGTTGCGGGTCAGTTGCTGCGGGCGAATTCGCCTTGTCCGCTTACGGAGGTCGGTCGACTGATCGCCGAGCCGGGCCTGCGGTACGTAGACCCGGAAGGGCTTCTGAGCGCAGGATCAATAAGCGGGTGGGAGCACCGTTTCTGAGCAGGGAGGTGTCTCAGAAGGTGAAGCCGAATGTACCGGTGTTTGCATGCTGATCAGTGATGGGCCTGCCGAATCAGATCAGTTCCTTCATCGGTTCCCGCACATCGACCAGAAACTGGGGGCGTCCGGTTGGGTCATCGACAGTCGTATTCATGACATCGATGCCAAGGTTATGGTAGGCGGTACCGATGATTTCCTGGACATGGACGGGTCGTCCGACCGCGTATTCGCCCAGTCGATTCGTGGAGCCGATTGCCTGTCCGGTACGCATTCCGCCGCCGGCCATGAGTGCACAGCTGACCTGCGGCCAGTGGTCGCGACCGGCATTCTGGTTGACTCTGGGAGTTCGTCCGAATTCGCCCCAGCAAAGAATTGTGACGTCATCCAGCATCCCGCGTTCTTCGAGATCAAGGATCAGAGCGCTGAGAGCCTGATCCAGTTTTCCACCGTGATCGCGCACCAGATCAAAGTTCTTTCCGTGGCTGTCCCAGCGGCCGTATGAGAGTGTGACTGAGCGGACACCGGCTTCGACAAGGCGTCGGGCGAGCAGCAGATGTTCGTTGCAGGTGGGCGCTCCGTCATATTGATATTGATAGGGTTGTCCGGTTCCGTAGCGAGCTCGGATCTCATCCGGCTCCTTTGAGACGTCGAGCGCTTCGGCGAGGCGGCTGGAGGTGAGCACACCGAATGCCGCTTCAGTGAATGCGTCTGCTCCGGTGAGCTGTCCACCGGCGTCGGTGGTCCGCTTGAGCTGGTCGAGGCTGGTGAGCAGCGCGCGACGATCGGAGAGACGGTCGAGCGTGATTCCGTTCAGAGTCAGGTCGTCCATGCCGTTGCCATTTGGACGAAATGGCTGGTGTGACGAACCGAGGAATCCTGGGGAGCCAGGTTCCGACCACGGCACGTGACTGGTTTTTGCTGCCAGTGCGACAGTTGGGGGAATGCCGGGGTCAACTGGTCCGCGGAGACTGGAAAGCACAGACCCCATGGACGGGCGACCGCCAATGGAATTCAGATCATTACGACGCCAGCCGGTCTGGCACTGGAATGCATCATGAGCACCGTCGCAGCCGACTACGGATCGAACGACCACCAGTCGATCCATGATGGCTGCCAGTTTTGGAAAGCATTCGCCGATCTGGATGCCTGGTACGGCGGTGCTGATGGGCTGGAACTCACCGCGGATTTCGGAGGGAGCTTCGGTCTTGATTTCCCACATATCCTGGTGCGGCGGGCCGCCACCGAGGAAGACATTGATGACCGCTTTGCGATCGAGTGCCGAGCGCCCTGGTGCAGCGGCCTGAGCGCGCATCAGCCCCGACAGGCTTGCCGGAACAACGGAACCCATTGTGAACCCACCGATGCGGAGGAAGCCACGGCGAGCAATTCCGTCACAGTAACGAGTTGGCTTTCCGAAGATCGAAAGCATACTGAGGACTCCGGTGGGTAAGGGTGGGAATTTCGGAAGAGGCAGGTGGGCAGCGGGGATCCGTGAGCCGCTGGTCCATGAAGTAATTTCGACACAGTATTCGACACAGTATTATCAGAAAATTTATCGACCGTCTGAGCGGCAGATTCTGGTGGAATCAGCCAGTGCCGCTGCAGAAGGGCCGAATCATTTGGCATTGTGGGGCATAAACGAGTCTGCGTCCAGTGGCAAACGGGTGTCTGCGGGGGCGAACTGGAATTCCTGTTTTTTTGATCAGGTGACTGGCGGACGGTGGTCGCTGTTCGGAACTCGTGCAGAGCGTTAGACTTCTGGCGGCTGTAACGGCGTCGGCTGCGTCCCCTGGTGCAGACTGCGCAGTTCACGACAACGAAAACTTCGCTGTTGTGTGGTTAACGAACGCAGGGAATCATCGCCAGGCGGGACATGCCGAAAGGCGGCGTAGTGTGCCGCTGGTGAAGCCTGATCAACACTTGACTGACACTTGACTGCAGGGCGGCCTGCATTTTCAGAAGGGAAGAAGCAATGACGATGCGACGTTTGGTTCTGGGTGGGCTGCTCGCAATGCTGGCTGGATTGTCTCCAGCAACAGCAGATGAAAAGTGGGTTGCCCTGTTTGACGGCAAGACGCTCGAGGGCTGGGAGCGAGTGGGGAATGAGAAGAGTGTGTGGGAAGTGAAGGACGGGGCAATTCAGGGATCCGGAGTTCCCTCGATGCTGGTCAACACTACGGGGCCGTACAGGAACTTTCGCTATCGTGCTGAGATCATGATCAATGACGGTGGCAACAGCGGTCTGTACTTCAGGACCTCCCGCAAGCCCGGGTTTCTGGACGGCTATGAAGCTCAGATCGACAGTACTCACACGGACCCCATCCGAACCGGTTCAATCTATGGCATGTGCCATGTCTATGAGCGACTGGCGGAGCCTGACACCTGGTTTACCTACGAACTGGAAGTTCGCGACGACATCTGGCGTGGCCGTGAGATGACTCGCATTCGTGTTCATATCAACGGCAAGGAACTCTACGAGTACCTTGATTTTGCGAAGACCTTCAAGGAAGGTCATTTCGCATTCCAGCAGCACGATCCGGGCAGTGTGGTGAAGATTCGCAAAGTGGAAGTGATGGCACTTCCCTGACCGCAAGCGTCTGCAGTGCGAATTCTGAACTCATCGGGGCAGTTGGTTGTCTTTTGTCGGCAGCTGACTGTCCCGTTTGATTTTGTCGCGGTTCCTGGTGCCGTTTCTGATTCTGAAGAGCGGCCTTTCTCTGCGGCTGAGCCTGCTTTGTACGATTTGTTTGTTCTGGTCCCCTAGCAACACAGTCCCGAAGTCAACTGAACACCAATGCCACAGATCAGTCTGAGAAATCTGACATTTACATATTCCAGTCCAGTGCTGCTGGACGGCATTTCACTGAGTATTGAGCGGGGAGAGAAGATTGGCCTGGTTGGCCGTAACGGAGCGGGCAAATCCACATTGC
>JALRDR010001043.1 GCA_023262145.1 Planctomycetaceae bacterium
GGCTCCGCTCAGTCGCTGTTCCCTGCCGCCGCGGGTGGAGTTGCAGGGCAGGGCAGGGCAGGGCAGGGCAGGCCGCCCCCGTGTTCGGCTCAGCGTGGAACTCCCGGCACATCTGTGCCGCGGATGAGCAGCGTTGCCGTCGGCAAGACTCCGCCAACCTGAATGCAACACAAGGCAGCACTCGCATTCACTAGCCCGCGATGATCCATGCCGCAGCATTCCCCATACGTACCCCGCCGCAGCTCGAGCGCAACTCATGCCGTTGAGGCTGCTTCTGGCAAACGTCCTGCTGGAGTGGGGCATAACTGCCAGACAAGCCCGCAGGATGGAAAATTCCCGTCCTCGACAGAATCCTCCCGGGGGCTGCAAATTTCACAGAGCGGCGTACAATCGTCAGGTTGGGCAAGCGTCCGGGGCGTGGTTGCCGGCAGGATGCGGCACGATGCGGCAGAATTCGGCAGCTCTGATCAGGGAGGTCGGACGCCGCAGAAATCGTTGTTTTGCGTGGCGGTATTCTTTTCCGAGTTTCCGGTCACGCTGTTTGTAAGCATTGCGGATAACGCATATCTGCGGGCCGTCATCAGACGGTTGCAACCGGTCCCGGGGCGGGCTGTCGGTATTGTCGCAAGCTAAGACTGCATCAGCATTTGCCGGAAAGCGATACACATGAGTTCTTCCCACCAGGAACAGACCTCCAGGAATCCGTCGGGCCAGATTCGACCCGAAGAACTGCCACCTGTGCAGCCGCCGTCTGCCGGGTTCATCGTGCAGCTGTTCCTGATTCCAGCGCTGATCGTCATGGCAGTGATTGCGGTCTGGGCGTTGTTTGGAAAGCTGGCGGATTCAGGTTCTGACTGGACGCAACTGGTCGTTGAGCTGGGCAGTGGGAATGAGCATCGCCAGTGGCGAGCAGCTCAGGAACTGGCGCAGATGCTGAGAAATGACCAGATCAGCCCACCTTCAGATCGCCCGCCGCTGTCGGAAATCCCGGAGGTCGCCAACTCGCTTGTCGACCTGCTGAAGAAATCTCTGGCAACAGGCAACCCTTCGGAGGAAGAACTGTTGCAGCAGAAGTTTCTGGCCCGGGCTCTGGGCGGATTGAGTTCTGACGATACGGTACTCCCCGTACTTGCCGCAGCCCTCGATCCTGCACGCGATATCTCCGTCCGCGAGAGTGCGATGATGTCGGTGAACTCAATAACCGGACGCCATTTCGACAGATTGACCAGCTACGATCCAGCTCAGGAATCACAATCAGAAGCGAAGATTCCCGACCGCAGGCCACTCCCGGAGCCAGCACTCGCCCACCCGGAAATTCTGGCTCAGATCCGCATCGCAGCACAGGAACAGCAGCCGTTGCTGCGCAGCCTTGCTGCCTACGCCCTGGGGAATATCAGCGGTCCCGAATCCATCGAGTTGCTGCAGGTCATGCTGCTTGACGGAGATGCCGCTACTCGCGCCAACGTGGTCATGTCGCTCGCCCGCAATGGCGTTGCTGCCGCTGTCCCGGAGTTGCTCAATATTCTCAACGACAGCCAGCAACCGTTCTCCGCCGACGGCCAGAAGTTTGCCGATGAGACGGCGCGACGCCGCGCAGAAGTTGAATACGAAGCCCAGCGTCCTGTGCTCGCCCGCAACGGACTGCGTGCTGCTCTCGACCTGTGGCAGCGGGCGGCTGCAGCGCAACAGGATGAATTGCTGCAGACAGTGCTGAGCGTTGCGGATTGCAGCAGCTTGCCAGCTGACGTTCGACTGCAGGCGCAGGAACTTCACACGCTGCTGAGCAAACAGCGCTAGGAGAGCGGCCCTCAACCGCATGTTCACCGCCCGCGTCAACGGGCTTGCCATGCACGGATTGACGCTACGGCAATTGCCAGCCACAGTCTTCGCGGGAGATTCTCACTGGCGGGGTCTCACTGACGGACTTGCTCCGAATTCAACCGCTTTCGTGGATTATCTGAGCCGTGCCGCAGCGGATTGGCTGGGCAGCGAGGTCGCCGGAAAGTAAGGTTCAGCTCCACGTTGCAGTGCCACGGTTGAGTTCCGGGATGCGGTGAGCACACTCGCTGATGATCTGCATCTGCAACGCAGCGATTCAATTCCCTTCACAGCGACAGGATCTTTGATGAGCGATTCAAAACGAGTGCTGCTTCTGGCCGGTGATTTCGTGGAAGACTACGAAATTATGGTTCCCTTTCAGACGCTGTTGACTGTGGGTGTGCAGGTTGATGCCGTCTGTCCAGGTAAGGCTGCCGGCGAGCAGGTTCGCACTGCGATTCACGACTTCGAAGGCGATCAGACCTACTCCGAAAAGCCCGGCCATAACTTCACGCTCAATGCCGCCTTTGCCGATGTTTCCACGGACCTGTATGACGGACTTTTGATCCCTGGCGGTCGTGCACCGGAATACCTGCGGCTCAACACTCGCGTGCTGGAGATTGTTCGGGAGTTTGCAGATGCCGGGAAGCCAATTGCCGCCATTTGCCACGGAATTCAGATTCTCACCGCAGCGGGCATTCTGAAGGGGCGTACCAGCACCTGCTATCCGGCCTGCAGTCCCGATATCGCGGCAGCCGGCGGTAGTTATCGGGAAATCGCCCTCGATGCGGCGATTGTCGACGGTAACCTGGTAACAGCCCCGGCCTGGCCGGCTCACCCTGCGTTCTGTCGAGAGTTCCTGCGGCTGCTCGAGGTGCTTTGAAAATTCCTGGACCAGAGTGCTCTGCCCCACAGGTCGGCGGATGCGGCCCAGCGCGCTTTGCGGGCGTTGACAACATGCTGTCAACACCCGCGACTGCGTGACAGAATCTGCACCGAATAAGCGATCCCCGGCATCCGCAGTTGGCGTAAGATGCGATAAATCGCGGGCCGGGTGCTGTTTTGGGTATTTGCCGGCTGCATCGTCAGATGCTCAGCAGCACCAGGCATCTTCTGTCAAATTGCAGTAGCCTCGCAGTCGCCGCCCGGCCCGCAACTACAGTCCCAACTACAGTCCCAACTACCGGCCCCCAACTACCGGCACGGAACACAAACAACAACTGACCAAAAGTACACAAATCAGCCGGCAACTGAGTACTGCCGCTGACTGTGAGGAACCGCCGTTTCACCCCGGTGCCACCCACTTTCGCTCCCGGTGCCACCCACTTTTGCTCCCCGGTGCCACCCACTTTCGCCC
>JALRDR010001064.1 GCA_023262145.1 Planctomycetaceae bacterium
ACTCCGTAGGACTCTGCTGGAACCACGGAGTTCCCGAAAAATTCAAAATTTGACAGAACCTGCAAAAACAGCAACCATTGCAGGGCTTGCGGCCACTCTTCGATCCAGCCCAGCTCGGAATTCTTCTGACCAGACTCATCCCAAAGTACACCCAGCTTCAGGACAGCCCCCCACCTCAGGTTGACTCCGCCGGACGATGTCGCTGAATCGACTGCAAAATGAACGGATGTACACGACCGTTTGACGCCACCATACCCTCATTCTTCGCCAGTGTGCTCCCCTGACGGAAGTCCGACACCGCCCCATTGATATCCGTCACCTGCCCACCAGCTTCCTCGACCAGCAACACTCCGCCGGCATGATCCCAGATCTTCTCTTCGTAGCCAGCCCGTGTTGGCAACCGCAGATATACATCGGCGTCACCGCGAGCAACCGCCAGATACTTGCACTGACTGTCCATCCGCACTGGCTCGCGATGGATCTGCAGATCTTCGGCAATCTGCCCCGACCAGCCGTGACTACTGTGCCCCGATTCCACTGACTCGCAGAAAACGAGCTCCCGCGTTGTACTTGTGGGTGTAACCTGCAAGGCGACGGGCTGAGCATCAGGATTTCCGAGTGGCTGCTGCCATGCACCAAAACCACGAACTGCCCAGGCCAGCACTCCCGTTTCCTGTCCCTCAGCAAATGGCAGATTGGGACACCCCAGAATCCCGATCTCAATCTGACCATCAAGAATCAATGCCAGCGATATCGCGTACTGCTCACCCCGCAGAAATCCCTTGGTTCCATCGATCGGGTCCAGTGTCCAGAAACGCCTGCTGAAGGCATCTGCACCACCGCGATCGATCCAGTCGCAGATTTCCGTCGGACCAGCCTCCGCGCCGGCCAGCCGACATTCAGCGACGACGCGTTCGAGGAATTCAGTTCCGGATTCCGCACGCAATTCGTCTGCCCCCTCCTCACCAATCACCGGATCCTCTGGAAAGGCCAGCATCAGGTCACGACAAATCAGTGCCTGACTGCCAAAATCCGCAATCGTGACGGGACTCTTGTCCTTCTTGGCAAGTGCTTCAGGAGTAATCCCGCTCTGGACGTGCTGGCACAGCCTGGCGGCGCGACGCACCGCTTCCAGTCCAACTGACAATTCCGGTGACGCCCCATTCATAAACACTCTTCCCTTACCTGAAATCGCGATCACAATGCGGCAGCCAGTCGGGCTGCAAGTAGTCACCGCCATGACCACGCGGAACGCCGCATATCAGCCAGAAACGCCCCCCCCGGCTCGGCTTTCCAGGGGATTAAACTGCCCGCATCTGCAACAGGCTGCATCTGCAACAGGATGCAACTGTAACGGGATGGCCCCCAGGCAACAGCACCGTTTTCCCGACAATCACTGCTGCAGTCAGAATTCTCAGACGCACAGCACAGCCTGCTGTGCTCATCAGAATCACAATGCCAGCTGCGCTTGAAGCGACAAGGAGCCGCGCGCCGGCGTCACTCCGCTCGTGGCTGCCGTTTCGGAACAGCGGTCGCTGAGAATCCGATTTCCGCGCGCAATGCTGTGGATGCAATCGCCCGTCGCACTTCAATGCGGATTCCATAGGGCTGACGCATGGCGACCTTCAACCGCAACGGATCATCCCCGGCGGGCTCTGCTTCCACCTCAGGGATCGACTCCAGCGGCGGAACAAATGAGATATGCAGATGCGCCCGCTTCTGACCTTCAGCGAATTCAGCGATCACTGTCCCCATGATCTGTTCACCGCCGAATTCATCGCGAACTCGGTCCAGTTGCAGATTTTCCGGCTGCACCCAGACAGGATCAGCCACCGCGTTCCCGGGAGCTGATTCTGCTTCGTCCACAGACTCCTCAAAACTTTTCTGCAGCATGCGATCCAGGGCCCGCAGGTCTGCCGACAGTGGAGTCGAATCTCCGCCAATCAACTGTTCCCGGGGCGTCACAGGCTTTCCGGTGGGCGTCACATCAGCCGCCCGCGATCCTGCCGGACTGTGGTCTGCCGGACTGTGGTCCGCCATCGGAACGGACCGGTCTGGAAATCGCTCCCGCAGCGACTGCGGCAACGGCACACCAGCGGCAGGTTGTGGTCGCGTTACGGGGCGAACCTGGCTGAGTCGACGACCGGTGCCAGCGAAAGGATCTCCCCACGGATCTCGCGGGGCAGCATCATCCGTGCCCGGTTTCGATTGACCCTGATCACTTCGACTTTCACGGGAGACATCGGCCGCCGTCAGCCGAAAAACCGTCGGCATGGAAATCCGCTCAAAACTGACGTCCGGAACCGGTGCATCAAGTCTGGCCAGGGTGGAGTCTGTCTGCAGCTGAGCATAACTGCGACGATCTCGTGGGATGCGAAATAACTCGACCGGGATCGGACTCAGCATGGCAAAGACGCCAAAGACCAGAATGCAGAGTGCCATCCAGCCGCGCAGTCCCGATTCTGGCGGCAGCAGGTGCCAGGCCAGCACAGCCGGGGGGACCAGCGTCAGCAGGCCGGAAAAGAACAAGGCCGGACTCTCATCCGCCGATGCACGTCGCGCAAAAAACAACAGCCAGCTGAAAAGTGACAACAAGGCGACAAATGCGCTCAGCAGAATTGCCGCCGGTTCCCATTGATTCACACCAGAGAGTCCCGCCCGCCGGCTTTGTGCGAGCATCCACGTCACCCCCACCACCGCTCCCCAGCAGATCATTGCCGTGGAACGCCGTGTTGTGATTCGCCGCCCAACCGGTATTCGCATCCCTCGAGGCCTCCTGCCAGTTTACCTTGCTTCGCATCCTGCCAGTTCATTCCTGGTGAGCCAACCCGGCAAGCTGCCGCATTCGCCACAAGCCCCCGGCTCACGCAGTCTACGCCGTCACTCAACCTGACCGCAAGACAGCCCGCTCAATTCCTGAGTTCAGCCTCCTGTCTGCCCTCTCATATCTGCCGTCGGCGACAAGTTCGCCTGCTGCGGAATGCAGGATGTTGAGCAGGCAGTGGAGCTGGCCGCGATACTTCTGCTCATGGTGCAGCGAGCGTTGCCGATGTCACAAGGTCCACGGCAGTCTCTCGGTCAATCAGTCCCACAGAGCCACTGCGAATCGCCTCCAGAGCAAACTGGATCCCGTAGACGGCAAGCTGATCGCCGTGCTGATCTGCCGTGGCCAGAATCCTGCCGTCACGAACCGCTTCCTGCACAGCTTCGATATTGTCGAAGCCAATGATCTTCAGATCGGTTCTGCCGACCGCCTTCGCTGCTGCCAGTGCCCCCAGAGCCATGCTGTCATTGCATGCCAGCACAGCCTGCAGGTCCGGATGAGCATTCAGCATGGCGGTGGTTGTCTGATTTGCCAGCGACATCTCCCATTGTGCTGACTGGGAAACAACGACGTTGATCCCGGCAGCCTGCATTGCGTCTGCAAACCCCAGCTTTCGCTGCTGGCCGTTGAATGAAGTCTCGATGCCTTCGAGGATTCCCACCGCTGCGCCTGCTGGCAGAGATTCCGCCAGAAATTCGCCCACCTGCCGCGCCCCGGCGCGATTGTCCGGACCGATAAAGGGGATGACCGCCTGCTGCTCGGCCAGTAATTCCGCGTCCAGCCGATTGTCTATATTAATGACGGCAATGCCAGCCTGCTGTGCTCTGAGCAGTACTGGAATCAGGGCCTGTGAATCAGCGGGCGCGATGACAATGGCGTTGACCCCGCGAGCCATCATCTGTTCGATCAATGAAACCTGTCCACTCAGATCCGTTTCATTCGGAATTCCATTGACGATCAGCTTGTACTCGTCAGCACGTTCCGCCGCATGTGACCTCGCCCCCTCAGCCATCGTCGCAAAGAATTCATTCGCCAGAGACTTCATCACCAGGGCAACAACGGGGAGTTCGTCGGCAGCGGTATCGTCAGTGCCGCTGGTCTCGGAGGACTGACAGCCGCCGAGCAGCAGGCAGCACAACAAGGGCAGGGCCATGATTCTTGACATCAATCGTCTCTCCAGCAGATGACTTCTGATTTCCGAACGGCGGCAGGGGGCTGTCCTCAGTGTGTGGAACAGCCACAGTCGCCACATCCGCCACCACCGCCACCCTGTTCGATGCCATCCGGACCAACGGGCTGCACGTGAATCACGCCAGCACCAGCAGCCGCAGCGAGCAATGCCAGGCGAGTTGTCTCCGGGCCACGCTCGTTCAGCACATAGATGATCAGCTGACCGTCCAGAGTCAGCTCCAGATCCACAACCTGCAATTGCAGGCTCCAGTCGGAAATTCGCCGATCCCAGTCGCCAAAACTCTGCTCACTTTCCCGATCCTGCTGTTCGGCCAGCTGAAGATCCGCTCGATCGGCCATCCGCAGCACTTTCCCGGTTACCGCGCTGGAACCGGAATTCCCGCCCAGCTGACTGTCCACGTGCAGCACAGTCCCCAGTTCCTCACCGCGATCGGTTACCACCACAACCTGCGCATCCCGCTCCGACCTGATACCATTTCCGCCGAATCTTGCGACCTGCGGAATGCGGCCATAACGCACCAGTATGGTCCAGTCAAAATCGGATGTCACAGGAGCCTCTGCTGAAGGATCCTGAACCGCCTGCCCCTCGCTTCCGGCTGCGATCATTCCGGAAATCCCTTCTGTATCTGATGCCTGCGCAAGTGACGGAAACCTGCACAACTGCAGGATCCTGCTGACGCAATGAACTGACGCAGTGAACGCCACCAGCAGGAGTCTCACCTCCTTCGGCAACGGACTGACGATCAGCAGGGAGATCTCTGCAGACATGCCAAAACACAACAAAACATGCAGGAACATGCACTGCTGCTGCAGCAGCCACGCTGCCGTCGGAACCGTCTGCCCGATTTCCCATGCCGCAGATCATACCCATTGTTCGCCCCATCGCCAGAGTCAGCCGATCCGGATCGGCAAACGACGGAACTACCGATTCCACCCGCAGACGACAAATTACGCTGCACCTGACCCGGCGTAAGCTACAGCAGGACAGACCATTTTCAGCCATTCCGCTTTCCCTGCAGCTACTTGCTCGAACATGAAATTGATCCTGCTAAGCTGCAGCCACTCCGGAGACAGTCCGATCTGACTTTCTGGTCGTTCACATCTGCAGACGTAAATACAGAGCGACTGGCAGTGCGCGTTCCTGCGTGGCAGCCCCCGGAGTATTCGTTCCTTCGTCACTCTGTTGCACACCGAAGCATCTTCGTCGCTGAGACATCCCCTTGAATACGTTGCCATCAAACGAGATTCCGGATCGTGTCCGGGAACTTCGCACCCGCACTCAGGATGCCATTGCACAGGTTGTCGTGGGTCTCAACCACGTCACAGACCAGATGCTGATGGCCCTGCTGGCCGGAGGACATGTGCTGCTGGAAGGTGTCCCCGGAACTGCCAAGACCACATTATGCCGTGCATTTTCCAGCGTACTTGGGCTCGACTTTGAACGCATTCAGTTCACTCCCGATCTGCTCCCGTCCGATGTGACAGGCACTCAGATTCTGGATCGTAACAGCGGCAGCTTCACGCTTCGCAAGGGGCCGGTCTTCTGCCAGTTGCTGCTGGCTGACGAACTGAATCGTGCCCCGGCACGAACGCAGTCAGCACTTCTGGAAGCGATGCAGGAACGCCAGGTCACCATCGAAAACGAAACCCTGCCGCTGCCCGTCCCGTTTATGGTTCTGGCAACACAGAATCCCATTGAACAGGAGGGCGTCTATCGTCTGCCGGAAGCTCAGCTGGACCGGTTTCTGTTTCGGATCATGGTCGGTTATCCCGAACGGCAGAGTGAAGTGAATATGCTGCAGCTCCACAGTCGTCCGGAAGTTCGGCTGGAAGCTGTAACCAGTGCGGCAGAGGTCAATCAGATCCGCGCCAGCCTGGACAATGTGCACGCCAGCAGAGAACTGCAGGAATACATCGTCGACCTGGCACGACAAAGCCGGGAACACAACGATCTGACACTGGGGGCCAGCCCGCGTGCCTGTATCAGTCTGCTCAAGGCAGCTCGCGCCAACGCGCTTCTGCATGGGCGGGATTTTCTTACCCATGCTGATGTGCAGGACATCTGTCTTCCTGTCCTGTCGCATCGACTCATCATGCAGCCGGAAGCCGAGCTTGACGGGCTGAGAATTGAAACCGTCATTCAGCAGCTGATTCGAGCCGTGCCGGTCGTGCAGGACAACCCACAATGACGCGTTCCGGCGGTGCTGTGCTGCTGATAACGTTCTGCGGACTGGGGATCAGCCTGCGGATGGGTAAGCCTGAAGCGGCCCTGATCTCCCTCACGATGCTCATCTGGCTGTTCCAGAGCTGGGTCCGCTTTCTGTTGCTGCAGTACCGGCACCTGCCACTGTTGCAACTCTCCCGCACCGTGAATGGCAAAGCAACTCGACGAGCGATTCTGCAGGCCGGCCGCCTGATCGAGGTACAGATCCAGCTCACACTGCCGCGGGAAACAACGCTCTCGTTTCTGCAGCTCACCGACCTCTGTCCTGAAAATTTCCGGCTGACCTCCGGTGGCAATTCCCTCGATATCAGCGGCTCACTGCAGTCAGGCGTCATTCATTATCAGGGCTCGTTTCGCGGCTCCGGAACAACAGTCCTGCCCGGCTTCCGTATTCGTCTGGAGGATGACTGCGGTTTTTTTCGAGCTGACTGGTTTGTTGCCTGTCATCAGGAATTCCTCGTCCTTCCTGCATGGACACACGCAGGTGATGTCTGTTCGCAGACAAAACGTCTGAATGTGCTGCCGCGACACGGCATCCATTCCCATCGCCGCGGGGGAGTCGGGGCAGAACTCCTCGAACTGCGCGAATACATGCCCGGCGACTCACCCCGATCCATTGCCTGGAAAGTCTCTGCCCGTCGTGACCAGCTGATGAGTCGCCAGTATGAAGCAGAGGTTCCGATCAGGGTGCAGCTGATCCTCGATGGCACAATCAGCATGCGGATGGGAGGGTTTGGTGAACGATTGCTGGATCAGTCATTATTCGTTGCGGCATCCGTTGCACGCTCCGCGATCGCTGCAGGCGATGAAGTCGGGGCTGTCTGTTGTGACGAACGCGGAATCAACCATACCCTGCCGAAGACAGGAGAACGCGGCTTTCGCGATCTGCTCCGGGCCCTCGCCCAGTTTTCAGATAATCCGGCACCGCCCCCGGAAGTGCTCTCCGACGATCAACAGACACTGGCATTGTCGATGATCGACCAGCGCTACCCGCATCTGCTGAAACCGCGAGCCAACTCGATTCCGTGGACACTGTTTCCGCTTCTTCCCATGAATCGCGAACGCTATCGCTCACGGTTCCTGCTGGCGGGCGCACTGGCATCGCTGTTTGACCTGAGTCTGCGAGAACACATCTTTCTGGTGCAGGACGATACTCGGCTCGCACGCCTCACACACCGCTTCTTCACGCAGGAACGGCAGGCATGGCTGGCTCCCGTCGTGACTCTGAGGAACCGCGGAATCCACTCCGGGATGGCCCGCGTGCAGCTGATCTCCGCAGCCCTCAACCGCCTGACGGCCCGTGCTCGAGACAACGAGGTGTTTGTGATTCTGGCCGATCTGCTGGAAGTCACCAACGGTTTTTCACAACTGCTGCCGGCTGTCCGGATGGCCCGATCCCGGCATCACAAGGTGATTGCTGTCTGCCCGACACCACGATTCCAGCGGCCTGGCGCAGATTCACGGATCCCGCGGACAACCTCCGCAGAAGATCTGCTGCTGGCTGCCGAACAGATCCAGATCTCCGAGCTGAAATATGATCTGCAAAAGGAACTCCAAAGCGCCGGTGTCATCACTTCCCTCTCCGGTGAACCACAGGCAATTCGTCTGATTGCCACCGAAATGGAACTGACTCGCAGTGGACGAACGCGTGCCGCAGGAGGCAGCCGATGAGCAACACAGTGAATGCACCTTCATCGCCTGCTCAGAAGATTCGCGATCTGTCGGTTGACACGTCTCCCGCAGCCAGGCGAAAGCAGCTTTACGGAAACCTGCAAACGCTGGTGATCGCGATCCTGATCACCGCTGCATTCATGCTGCAGGTGTTTCCACGGACTCCCTTTCTGCTGCGGCTGCTGTTGTTCGCCGGCACGATCCTGACGCTCCGTCTAACCGGAGGATTCATTGTGTTTGCCTGCTTCCTCGGCAATACGCTCGTTGGGGAGTCCGGACTCACAGGAAGACTGAATGCGGCGGGATCCATGCCTGAAACAGTGCTGCTCACTGCCGGAGTTCTGTTCCTGTATCAGCAACGGCGCGTCCTGCAGTCGTTCTCCCGGGTTCCCTTCTTCACAGAACTCGGAAAAATCCGGGAACAGCTCGGCACCGAACAACTGCGCCACAACATGGCGGACACATTCAGC
>JALRDR010001068.1 GCA_023262145.1 Planctomycetaceae bacterium
GCTGCCCGATCGCGATGCTGATCCAGTGACAAGGATTCGTGCAATGCACTGTTTGGCGGCGACATCTGTTCAGCCAGAAACAGCGGAGCATACCGTGCACCAAGAAACCCGCTGGTGCCCTTGCGCCTTCCTTCTGTCGACGTGTAGAGCGAAACATAATCCGGAACTGTACTTTCCAGACGCCCCAGTTCCCGCGCAACCACGGCACCCAGATCCGGGTAACGCAGTCCCGGATCGTCCAGCCGACCACGCTCCATCAGATCGGCCCCGCGACCGTGGTCGGCGATCTTTGTATTCAGGGAACGAATGATCGCCGTCTGATGCATCCGCTGAGCCGCCTGCGGCAGCAGTTCGCTGACTTCAATCCCGGCCACGTTCGTGGAAATCGCTCCGAACGGACCACCGTTCTTCGCTCCCGGTTTCGGGTCCCATGTCTCCAGCTGACTGGCCCCACCGGCCAGCCAAAGCAGGATCACGTGCTTTTCTCCACGGCGCAGTTCTGCAGCGATTTCTTCAGCACGCAGCCCGTTGACCGCTCGCATGTCAGCCGCGAGTACACCACCGATGCCCACGGTTGCTCCGCCAAGAAAACCACGTCTCGATAGCCCGCTGGAACTCAGGTCCGGAGAACCAGCCAACTGTTGTCTGCCTGTCATCGATTCTGCTCCCGCAGGAAACTCAGTTCAGCCTGAATAAAATCGTCGCCTCAGTAGTTGAAGCGAAACTCGGCGCCCGCCAGCAGTGCCCATACCAGCGACTGCACCTGTGTCAGACGCTGCTGCTCATCCTCAACAGAAATCCACTCACGAACGATCTGTAACTCATCTTCATCGGGACTGCGGTTGTTGACCACCGCCCACAATAGCTCTGCCGCCTGTTCCGGCGTCTGAGCAGCCTTCACTGCACCTACGATACGATCGCCGCCATCACGCAGCAGATCATTCTGCACACGCTCGCTGTTACTGAAGAACAGTGCCTCATCCACTGCAATCTGAAAATCCTCACCAGGTTGTTCAAACTCTCGCATCCAGCCGTTGGCCTGGTTCTCCAGATCGGTGCGTCGCTTGAGCCATTCCTCAGGATTTGCCGCGGTCTCCTCCACAGTTGGCCATGATTCCGCACTTCGTGAAGCGACGACGATTGATGCTGCCAGTTGTCTTGGTGTCATCGCCCGCGACGCGCCCACTGCGAACGTCTGACTTCCCGGAGGAACAGATTCCGATGTCCAGCGACCGGAACGGGAATAAGCCTGGCTGAGCACAATGCCGCGAATCAGACGACGCAGGTCGTAGTCGTGTGCCACCAGATCCCTGGCCAGCGAGCGCAGTAACTCAGGATGACTGGCCGGATTACCGGAATGCATCTGATCAGGAGGATCCACGATTCCTGTACCCAGCAGACGCTCCCAGGTGCGATTGACGATATTACGAGCCAGATACAGCTGTTCTTCGTCTGACAGCGCTGCGTCAATCAACGCCTGCCGCGGACTGAAGGAAACCGGGACTGTCTCGGCATCATCCTTCTGCTCCAGATTACGAATCTTTTCTTCCAGCTGCTTGCGTTCTTCATCGGTGTACTCCGGAGTCTGGTCAGCAACCACAGCCCCCGTAAGGAACATCAATGCCGCATCCCGGTCTTCACCTTCCGTCGTCTTGAACCGCACACTGCCAAAGGGCTTTTCCAGCAGATCATTTTTCTTTGATGAAAATGTGCGGTTGAAGAATGCCTGCATGCCATAGTAATGGTCCTGCTTCCAGTCCGCGACCAGCGGATGGTCGTGACACTTCGCACAACTGATGTTGACTCCGAAGAACATCACCGCTGTGTCGTTGGTCAGATCATCAAGTTCACGCACGCGACTTTTGAGGAATTGTGCGGCGCCCTTTTCGGGGCCTTCAGCCGGAGCTGCCAGCATCATCTCACGAAACATCTGACTCCACGAACGCTGCTCGCGGACTGCGGTAAGCAGATACTCGCGAAACTCTCCGTCGTTGGGACGGTTCGGCAACAGTAATTCGTCCAGACTGTTCCGCAGATGAAACTCGAAATCCGGTAAGCCCAGCAGTCGATCGACCAGCAACTGCCGACGCTGTTCGGCAGGCAATTGCAGATACCACTCCCGTTCACGCGCTGTCGGAATCCGCCCCGCCAGATCAAGAGTCGTTCGCCGCAGGATCACGTCCGGGTCCGCCTGCTCCACCACAGGAACCCCGGATGCCGCGTTCTGCGAATCCACAGCCGTATCGATTTGCTGCGTCAGCTCGTCGACGCTGGCAGGCTGTTCTGCGACAGGCTCGTCGGACGCAGCCACGACAGGCTCGTCGGCCCTTGCGAGCCGGCAACTGATTAAGATGCTGACCCACATCGTGGTCACAAGGAAAGGGCGGAACAAGCCCGCAGATGCAAAAGACACCGCAACCCCCGGCGTAAGATCACTGTCCGCTTTCGGAGAGATCATTGCTGCCATCAGACAATTCACCGAGTGAACTTCTGAGGTTGTCCGCAATCGCGGATCTGAGACAGAGTCCGGATTCATGAAGATACAATCTGAGGAGGGAGGCTGTGGTTGATCCGCAGCCGGGGGGGAGAACGCAACACCTGAGCATATCAGGGACAATTGCTGTGTTCAATCTGTTTATCGACCATCTGCTGAGGGGATGCCCACTCTTTTGCTGAGTGCACCACGGTTGCAGCCACAGTCCACGAGAAAGGCTACCTGCTGTCGCTGGCCAAAATCTGCATGCAGCGTTCAGCGGAATCAGGCTGGCACCGGGATCCAAGGCTGGCACCGGGATCCATGTAGAGTGTGTTACCGATGGGCGGTCAGTTGCCTGCGGCAGTCGCATCCGCCTGCAGCAGTCACATTGCCACAAACATGATCGTGCCCGGACAAAAATGACAGGAACATGAGAATGGCTGTAGGGCAAACCACGCATTCCTCACAAAGCCCGCTGGACTTTGCCGGAAGGAAAACCAGACTCTCGACCACCGACGCGCTAAAGAAATGCCAGCACGATGACTACAATTGTTGCCAGGATCACCAGGAGTGTCTCTGTTCCTGTGCGGGGAATCCGGACTCCGGTCCGAACCTGTTCGGCGTATCCTGGTGGCAGGATCAGGCATAAATCGACGAGGACCAGGTTGATGACAGGCAGGAACATCAGGAACGCCGCTCCGCCGCCGTAACCCATATTCCGTAAACGCAGAATTGTGGGCCGTAATAACAGCAGCATGCTTGCCACGAACACCCCTTCAATTCCTACCTTGAAGTGAAGTTGCCAGCGCGTAAACGATGCAATGGCAAACAGTCCCGTGAATACTGCGGCTGCAAACCATGCCAATCGGCCGATTCCCGCCCAGGACGTTCGAGGGCTATTTTCGGCGACGGAGCCGTTCTGCCAGCTTGCCGGCGAAACCAGATAAGGATTGTCGTCAGATACTGGATGTTGCCCTGCGATGGGCCCTTCGTTACGACTATCAGGCACAATTGAGATTCCGTTCTGCGGGATCTACTACATGAACTCAATGATCACGAACACCACAAGACTGACCACAATGCTTATTAATGCAAAGTACGCAATCAGGCGCCCCGGCCAGTCCAGCTGGCGATGGTCGCCATAACCTTCCGGTACCGCCAGGCAGAACAGAAACAGCAGGTACTTGATGTACGGAATTACTGACAGCGCCGTAAACCAGCGTGAGACCCCCGCATTCTTCAGTCGCAATGAGCACAGGAACAGTGCCGAAAGTTGAGCTACAATCGTCAACGCGATGGGCATCAGCAAGATGTTCAGCCCGGAAAATCCGCCGAGGGCAATGCCGAAAAACGCTATAGAGAAGACTGGTACTGCAATGATCAGAATTCCCCACGCCAGCCGACCAATACCTCCGTAGACCCTGCCCGCTGTAAGCTCGTTGACGGGCGCCCCGCCGCCTTCAAGCACCTCAAACGGATTCTGCTCAATTTCACCGGAAGAGAAGCCTGCTCCGCCAGCCGCAGAAACAGCGTCGAATTGTGCGGGGGCTCTGCGAACTCCTTCACCCTCATCCAGAAATGGGTTTTCTTCGCTCATCTTGATTCTGCGCCCCCTGTCGGCTGTGTTTGTTCACACAATCCTGGCGGGATGACCCACGC
>JALRDR010001131.1 GCA_023262145.1 Planctomycetaceae bacterium
GGTTTAACTTCTCCAATATGCCATCCGTAGTTCTTACTAAAATCAGCAGATGTAGGTGTACCAGCAAGTAATTTAATTGCAGGAACTTGAGATATAGTATTTGAACCTGTAACAAAAGTGTTATCAGAAACATCTAAAATACCTAACTGACCATCTGTAAGATTAATTGCATTATCTGTAAATAATGCAGAACCATCTGTAGCCAGAGTAGTACCATTTTTTGCCACAAGAAAATATTCCTGATACGGCTTGTGAGTTCTTCAGCAGCACAGTCTGTGCCACGTGCTGTCTGCGAGCGTGGATCAGGATGGCGGTGAACGGCACCCACCAGATCAGATCGTTGGTAATGATCGTGCAGCCAGCAATCCAGGGAAATTCCCCATGCATCGCTGTCCAGACAAAGCCGATTGGGCCAAAGATCTTTCCCAGCAGACCGGTGAGTACAATGGGCCAGTGAACTGCAGGATTGGAAGCAGCGGCGGCATAAGCAACGCCATACACACCGATGATCATTCCGATGCACTGAACGAGCCCGGGATACTGCGGAACGGGGCTGTCCATCCATTGGAATGGCAGCGTCGGAAAGAAAATGGCAAACGTGCCCCAGCAGATGTTGTAGATCGCCGCACAGATCAGAACGGTGCTCATCCAGCGAGGCGATTGGGGCGGGTAGTGCAGAGTTTGGGGCAGCATCGGATCTCAACTCCTGATTCAGCGAAAGATACCGAAGACTGTCGGGTTCCCGGCAATTCGGTTCGTATCACGCGGATGTGTTGTTGTAGACAGTGCTGAGTAAGCTGTCCGCCGGAAAGTTGAGAGACTCAGGAACAGGAGGCCGAGCGAAGATGCATGCGGGGCTTGTTTATCCACATCAGCTGTTCAGCGACCATCCGGCGCTCGAAACGGCTCAACTGGCGGTTCTGGTTGAGGATCCGCTGTTTTTCCGCCAGTACAGATTTCACGTGCGCAAGCTGATTCAGCATCGAGCATCATTTTTGTGGTATGCAGAGCAGCTGCAGCGGAGGGGAATCCGTGTGCTGCATGTTCGCAGCGAGCAACTGGAGCGTACGGAAGGGCTGGGTCAGATCCTGAAGCAGCACGGCGTGCGTCAGGTGTCGTGTGTGGACCCGGTGGACGACTGGCTGCAACGCAGACTGCAGAACGGACTGCACGAGGCCGGGATCGAGCTGTTGTTTCTCCCGGACCCGCATTTTCTGACCCCGGCAAAAGTCTTTGCAGATCTGCAGCGAACCGGGAAGAAGTGGTTCTTCACATCATTCTACATCAGTCGCCGCAAGGAACTGGGGCTGCTTCTGGAGGAGGCTGATAAACCGCTGGGCGGAAAGTGGAGTTTTGACCCTGAGAACCGCAGAAAGCTGCCGAAAGGGCTGGCCATTCCGGCGATTGAGTTTCCGGCTGTTGATGACGGGACTGCGGAAGCGGTCTTTCTGCAACGGGCCAGGAAGGAGATCGCGGCTGAATTCCCCGCTGCTCCGGGAGAGTGTGATGGTCCACAATATCCAATCAGCCCGCGGCAGGCGGAACAGATGTTACAGGATTTTCTGCGGCACCGTTTTCATGACTTTGGGGATTATGAAGATGCGATCGACAGGTCGGAGACATTTCTGTTTCATTCCGTCCTGACCCCATCGCTCAATACCGGCCTGATTTCGCCCCGGCGGGTACTTGATGCGGCGGTTGAATTCGCAGGCAAAGTACCGCTGAATTCACTGGAGGGCTTCGTGCGTCAGGTCGCTGGCTGGCGGGAGTACATGCGTGGGGTGTACAGCCAACAGGGCCGGGACCAGCGGACCAGCAACTTTTTCTCACATGAGCAGCGAATTCCAGAGGCGTTTTACGCGGGCAGCACGGGGATTGAACCGGTTGACAGTGTGATTCGGCGTGTCCGAAAGTATGCGTACTGTCACCACATCGAACGGCTGATGATCCTCGGAAATTTCATGCTGCTGTGTGAGATTCGTCCGCACGATGTTTACCGCTGGTTCATGGAGCTGTTCATTGACGCCTACGACTGGGTGATGGTGCCGAACATCTACGGGATGAGCCAGTTTGCTGACGGGGGAAGAATCACCACCAAACCTTATATCAGTGGTTCTTCCTATGTGCTGCGAATGAGCAGTTTTGGCCGTGGCGAATGGTGTGCGATCTGGGATGCGTTGTACTGGCGATTCATTCACCGAAATCGTGATTTCTTTGGTTCCAATCCCAGAATGTCACTGATGGTCAAGCAGTGTGACCGCATGGGAGCGAAGCTGGATGTTCACCTGCAGACGGCGAATGACTATCTGCGATCCCTGCATGGATCGAGCTGGAACGAATAGAGCGATTGTTGCCGATTTTTCAGCGACGAAAACTAGTCAGATTATCGCGATTCTGCAGCTGAATCCCCGCAGGGACAGCATGTGTTTTGCCGTTTGAGCAGCGATTTCAGGGGGAGAATACGGATCCCGTGTGACAGGGGGGTATATTTGAGGCAGCTCGATCCGGTGGATTCCTGCCGCAGCTGATTCTCCGACTCCGAATGGCTCAGAAACAATGACAATTCGCAAAGCAGTGATTACAGCTGCAGGTGAGCAGCATGCACAACTTCCGTTGCAGTCACTTGTGACGGCAGATGGCCGGGATCGGACGGTTCTGCAGACCACGATCGAGCAGATTGCGGAATCGGGCATCGAAGAGATCGCACTGATTGTTCGGCCGGGGATGAGTTCGGCTTATCTGGACGCAGCCGGGCTGACCGGTCCGGACCTGCTCATCATTGAACAGCACAATCCGCGGGGATATGGAGACGCAATTCTGCGGGCAGAAGAGTTCCTTGGGGACGAACCGTTTCTGCATCTGGTTTCGGACCACTTGTTTCTCAGCCGAGCTGAAAAGCCGTGTGCCAGGCAGCTTATTGAAGTGGCGGAACAGCATGATTGTTGTGTTTGCGCCATTCAGCCCACTCGGGAAAACGAGATCGGGAGCTTTGGCACGGTCGGCGGCATCCCTGTTGCCCGTGAGACAGGTCTATACGAGGTCTCCGGAATCATTGAGAAGCCAACACCGACCATTGCAGAACAGCACCTGATCGTGCCGGGCCAGCGTTCGGGTTATTACCTGTGTCTGTTCGGCATGCATGTCCTCACTCCCTCGGTGCTTCGGGAGTTGCGGAAGCGGCGGGATGCTTCCTCAAACGATGTATTCAATCTTTCAGGTGCGCTGAACGACCTGTGTCAGTCCGAACGATGCCTCGCATATTCGATTAATGGCACACGCTGCAACATCAGTCAGAAATACGGACTGCTGCTGGCGCAACTGGCGATTTCACTGAATGGACAGGATCGCGATCTGATACTCCGCGAACTGGTGCAGTTGTTGGCAATTCAGAGTCAATGAGCTCAACGAAACAACGGCGACAACAGCCTCAGCTATTCCTGCCTTGGGATTCCAGAAGACATGGGTCAGTTACTTCAGATCATTATTTCTGAGCAGCAGAGTGTTCGAGATCAGTCGCTCGACAGCATTTGTGAACAGCTGAACCCGGAACAGTTGCTGGCGGAGTGCCGCGAGCTGGATCGGTATCGCCGTCAGTGCGACAACCTTTACCGGCGTGTGCGGACACTGTTTTTTCTTTATGCGGTCCATCGCTTTCATGTCATTCGTCAGCTTGAACAGACGGATCGAGAGAGTGGTCACATCGCATACCCGGCTTACCAGCAGATGCTTGGTCGTCGATATCCGGAGGCGATCGACGAACTGCTGGCGGCTCAGGAATCTGCCGGCCCCTCAGTGACACTCAGCAGTGCCCTCGCAGAGGCCTACCATCGGCTGGCGTTCGAGACTCTGGAAAATCAGGTACGTCGAAGTGTGCGGACATTTCGGGGCAATCAATGGATGTTTCGCACGGGACATCCGGCAGACTCACCGCTGCAGTTGCGAGCAGAGCTGCTCAGACGAGACGATGACGGCGGAGCTTTTCCGGTGTTGCGTGAAAGAACACCGGTGAGAATGGATTTTTCCCACAGTGGCTGGAGCGACATCTTCTTCCTGGGAATGGATTTCCCGGAAGGGGCTCGAGTGATCAATGCATCTGTTGATCTGGCGGTGCGCGGAAAGCAGGACACACCCATTCCGCCGCTGGAATGCACACTACGGGTGATTGATGAGCCCATTCTGAGACTGGTGAGTATTGATCTGGATTCTGTCGCTGAGATTACTCAGGTCGAAGAAGTCTTCGATTTTGCCAGAGACTACCTGGGTCTGCTCAAGGCCGCGGTCATCGCCGGAGGCATTATTCCTCCCGGACTTGAGGGCAGCTCGGTGACGATGGACCAGATCCTGAAACGACTTGCTGGTCCGGGTCTTGGCCTGGAACTGGTCAGCCGAGTAAACGAGATTCCTCGCGGATCACGACTGGCCGTTTCCACCAACCTGCTGGGTTCGTTGATCTCGTTGTGCATGCGGGCCACGAATCAGGTCACATCTCTGACGGGACCGCTGGCGGACGGTGATCGTCGGATTGTCGCTGCGCGCGCTATCCTGGGTGAATGGCTGGGCGGTTCGGGCGGTGGCTGGCAGGACTCCGGTGGCGTCTGGCCAGGCATCAAACTGATTCAGGGTTGCGTTGCGGCTGAGGGTGATCCTGAGTGGGGAATCAGTCGCGGACAACTGATGCCATCACATCACGTGTACTCGCAGGAAGAGATTTCCGCGGAGACACGAGAGCAGCTGCAGCGAAGTCTGATTCTGCTGCATGGTGGGATGGCTCAGAACGTCGGGCCGATTCTGGAGATGGTCACAGAGAAGTATCTGCTGAGATCGCAGCCGGAATGGGATGCTCGACAGCAGGCAATCTCCTTACTCGATCAGATCCAGACTGCTCTGCAACAGGGTGATATTCCGGCCGTTGGAAAGGCAACGGACCGTAACTTTCGTGAACCGCTGCAGAAGATTATTCCGTGGTGCAGCAATGCGTGGACAGAGCGGCTGATGGAACTGTGTCGGGAGCGATATGCGGACCAGTTCCATGGCTTCTGGATGCTTGGGGGAATGGCTGGCGGGGGCATGGGGTTCATCTTTGCTCCGGAAGTTCGGGATGAAGCGCGAGACTGGCTGCAGACGACAATGGTGCAGGTGAAACGAGAAATCGAAGACGCCGTACCGTTCGCAATGGATCCGGTGATCTACGACTTTGAGATCAATGAGAAGGGATCTGCGGCGGAGTTCGCAGAAAGCGGGGAAATGCCGAAGGGCTACTATTCGCTGATGCTTCCGGACTGGATCAGAAAAGGCCCGGATGCACTCAGTCCCCAGACTCGTCGCGAGATTCAGCGGGTCCGGGAAGTCTGTCAGCAGACCGAAGGTTTCCCGCTGGCGTCCCGCCTGATCCAGCGAATTCTTCCTGTCGGAGAATCAGCGGATTCCGGAGCCGGTCGCCTGACTGATCTGCTCCGGGAAAACGGCTTTGACAAGCTGGCCCACGAGCAACTGCGTGAGGATCTTCGCTCCGGTCGCCTGGGCATGGTGCAGAATCGGTTGTCACCATCAGCAGACATCCGGGATGTAGAGGATGGAGACGTTCAGGAATTGCGGCATGGAGTCACGACAGCCGCCATGGAATCCGGCACACAGGCGATTGCGAACGGGGAAGTCGCTGTGGTGACGCTGGCCGCTGGGGCAGGCAGTCGCTGGACGCAGGGGGCTGGTGTTGTCAAGGCGCTGAATCCGTTCTGCCGTATGGGAGGTCGCTGGAGGTCGTTTCTGGATATTCATGTCGCGAAGTGCCGCCAGACGGAAAAGGTCGCCGGAATGCGTCCACTGCATGTGGTGACATCCGGTTACCTGACGGATGGACCGCTGCGGAAAGCGGTGGCAGGTTTCGACCCGCAGGATCAGGTGATAGTCTCACGCGGGGCGTCGGTTGGTCTGAGGATGGTCCCGACGGTGCGAGACCTGCAGTTCATGTGGGAAGAAATGACGCAACAGACGCTCGACCCGCAGCGCGAAAAACTCCGCACAAGCCTGCGAGCCGCACTGATGAACTGGGCGCGAACAACCGGTGAGGCGGCGGACTACACAGATAACCTTCCACACCAGTGTATGCACCCGGTGGGTCATTGGTATGAGGTGCCGAACCTGCTGCTGAACGGGACGCTGAAGCAGATGTTTGAGCAGCGGCCGCAATTGCGTTACCTGCTGCTGCACAACATTGACACGCTGGGGGCGGCAGTCGATCCCGCATGCCTCGGCACGCACATTGAGTCAGGTGCAGATCTCAGTTTCGAAGTGATCTGTCGCCGGCTGGATGATCGTGGCGGCGGACTTGCGCGTGTCGACAATCGGCTGCGACTGGTCGAAGGCCTGGCGATGCCCCGGGAGGAAGATGAGTTTCGTCTGACGTGGTACAATTCGATGACGACGTGGATTGATATTCCGCGTCTGCTCGAATTCTTCGGGCTGGGTCTTGAGGACCTGAGTGATCTGCAGCGCGTGGAGAACTGCGTGCGGCGAGCTGCTCGACGACTGCCGACCTACATCACGCTCAAGGACGTCAAGAAACGCTGGGGTCGCGGACAGGAAGATGTCTTCCCGGTATCACAGTTTGAAAAGCTCTGGGGAGACATGACGGCTCAGCCCGGTCTGGAAAGCCGGTTTATCGGAGTTCCCATGAATCGTGGACGGCAGTTGAAGGATCCGGCACAACTGGACGGCTGGCTGCGTGATGGTTCTGCCGCCTGGGTGGAATCACTCTGTCGCTGGTAAGCGTTATCTTCACTCAGCAGGTGGCGGTCAGCAACGATGAGCTGGGAACCGGAAGTCGAGGACGGCTGGGGCGACGACCCCGAGTTTGATTACGGGGAGCCTGATTATTCAGATGCTGCCGCCGATAGCGCTGCGGATGATGTGGATCTGATTGAGTGTCGGGAATGCGGCGAGGAGACCTGGGAAGACGCTCCGCAATGTTCAAATTGCGGCTGCTGGTTTTCGCAGGAAGACCGGACAGCACCCCAGGCGAAGATGGGTTTCTCTGCGATTCTGCTGGTGATTATCCTCTGCGTGGCGATGCTCCTGCTCTGAACCACGCCCCTGGTGCAGGGCAGGCGGCAGACAACTGCCGGGCACATCAGCTGTATTGCTCAATTGTTACGCAGTTGCTGTGCTGATACGCCGCTGTTCAGGCAGCGAAGATACCAAAGCCTGCCATCGCAGCCGTCATAAACGCTCTGCAAATGGGGTCTTATGGCGGTCGATGAGTGCCGCATACAAAAAAGAGGACCAAGCGACGATTCTGGCACGCTGCTTGCGAGATCATAGACGCGGAGGTGGTAGCGGATTGGTGGGAAGCTGTTGCCACACGAACTCTGCAGAAGCCTGCACGGAGAGATCGTTCTGATTCTGTGTGCGTTCTGTTCACATAGGTGCGTGGCCTGAGCAGAACACTTCTGGCGAGGAAGATGTCGAGGCAGATTTCTCGGATTGAAAGGGAGAGTGGATTCCGGTCCGCTCTCCCTTTCTTTTTGCCTGGATCATGGGAGGGTTGAATCAGCACATCCCCGGAAGTGTGGGAGGCAGGGCTCCTTCCAGCAGCAGTAGTGTGCGTTTTCTGTCGAGTCCTCCGCCAAAACCAGTCAGGCTCCCATCGGCTCCAATCACACGATGGCAGGGAACGACGATTGGGAAGGGATTTCTGCCATTCGCCGCACCGACGGCCCGAGAAGCTGACGGGCGACCGATGCGGCGAGCGATTTCTGAGTAGCTGACAGTCATTCCCCACGGAATCCGCAGTAATTCGTTGCGAACGCTCTGCTGAAACTCATTGACAGCTGGCTGCAGGGGCAATTGAAACACGCTCAGCGTTCCCGCGAAATACTGCCTTAGCTGAAGGACGGTCTGATTCAGCAGACGACTGCCTGCGGGGGAGTAATCTTCCGGAGTGCCTGAAGAGTCAGCATCGGAGTCGTCAAACCGTATTTCCAGAAGCTGTTCATGATCGGCAAAAATCAGCAGGGGCCCAACGGGAGTCTCATCCATTCTTACTGAGACGGTCGGGTTTCCGGGGTCCTTTTTTCTCATCTTCAATTGGCTTATGATTCCGTTGAGGCGGCGGATCCTGTTGCAGTGCGACGGGGTATTCTAGCAGGACTCCGCCATGAGCGCTCTGAGCCTACTGGTCTCTGTTGTGCGATCTTTTTTTTCCGGTCCGGATTAACACATGTCATCAGCAGACACGCCCAGTGATTCTCACCCATCCTCAGCTCAGAGGCAGGAGCTGGTCGATCAGCTCCGCTGGCAGAAGTTTCCGGTCCTTGATGACGGGTTTGTGTGCCTCGTCGATGTCATGGGGGATGACAGCAGTGTTGTCCAGGCTGCTCGGGTGAGCTATGGCGAAGGGACCCGCAAGGTCAGTGATGATCGCACCCTGATCAGATACCTGCTGCGTCACCGCCACACGACGCCATTTGAAATGGCTGAGGTGAAGTTTCTGGTTCGTGTCCCCATGGATTGCTGGCGTCAGTGGGTACGGCACAGAACAGCCAACATCAACGAATACAGCACCCGCTATTCCCTTGCCATTGATGCCGCGCAGACGACGCAGCCGGCCGAATGGAGAACTCAGGCGGAGTCAAACCGGCAGGGAAGCGGCGATCCGCTTCCGGAAGACATTGGTCAGCAGCTGACATCTGAAGAGCGGGTACTGCAGGATGGTATCCGGGATATTTATCAGCGACGGATTGATTCCGGGGTTGCCCGGGAGCAGGCTCGGAAGGATCTGCCGCTGTCCACATACACGGAAGCCTACTGGAAGATTGATCTGCATAACCTGCTGCATTTTCTGGCCCTGCGAATGGACAGTCATGCTCAGCTGGAGATCCGGCAGTATGCCACAGCGATTGGCGAACAGATCGTGAAACCACTGTTTCCGGTAGTCTGGGAAGCATTTCTTGACTACCGAATGAATTCGATGGGCCTGACGGGTCCGGACACGGGAGTGGTTCAGCGACTGTCAGCATCCGCCACGACAGCTCCACCATGGAGCGAGGAGGAGTTCCTGCGGGCGCAGGATTCCGCATGGGCAGATCTGACACGCTGTCGGGAACGTGATGAGTGCCGCAGCAAACTGCAGCGACTGGGGCTTCTTGAAGAGTAGTCCGTGAATTTCGAGTGACACGTTCCGCAGTTTCAGCGCCGCGCATCGATCAGGCGGCGCTCGAAGAGGAAGATCATGCCCTTCTCATTGATGCCTTTCGCCGGCTGGCGTTTTGACCTGAGTCAGGTCGGGGCTCTC
>JALRDR010001194.1 GCA_023262145.1 Planctomycetaceae bacterium
AATGATTGACAATGCCAATACAGTTCGACTCCAGCGCAATTCCGTAAGAGGAGGCATTGAATTCTGCAATGTCAGTTTCAGCTACCCAGCGACCTCCGCTCCGACCCTGTCCGATATCTCACTCCGCATTGCTCCCGGGCAGACCGTTGCCCTCGTCGGGCCCAGCGGCGCCGGCAAGACAACGATCTGCAATCTGGTAGCCAGATTCTATGACCCCACTGCGGGACAGATTCTTCTGGATGGCCGTGACTTGCGCGACTACGACGTCGAATCGTTCCGAAGTATCCTGGGGGTGGTGGAACAGGACGTCTTTCTGTTCGACGGTACCATCGCCCGCAACATCGCGTACGGTCGCCGCAAGGCCACCCCGGAACAGATTCGTGCCGCCGCAGATGCCGCCAATGCCACCGAATTCATCGATCGCATGCCCGCTGGATTTCAGACTCTGATCGGAGAACGCGGTGTAAGACTCAGCGGTGGGCAGCGACAACGGCTGGCGATCGCTCGCGCGATCCTGGCAGACCCCGCACTGCTGATTCTCGACGAGGCCACCAGCAACCTCGATACCGAAAGCGAACATCTGATCCAGAAAAGCCTGCAGCTGCTCACTGCCGGACGGACCTGCTTCGTGATCGCCCACCGACTGAGTACAATTGCGGATGCAGATCTGATCTGCGTCATCGAAGAAGGTCGCGTTACCCAGACCGGGACCCATTTTGAACTCATGCAGTCCCACGGTCGCTACCGTTCCATGGTGGAACAGCAGATCAGTCTTGCTCTCGGCGAACACAAACACAGCAAGTTTTCCCCGGTAACTGCCAATTCCGCTGCCCCGGTGTTCGACTGAATACTCCCACCTGGCACTCCAAAGTTATCCTCACGATGCCCCAGCCACTCCCAATCAGCGATCAGGCGCGTCGCGCTGCCGGACAAGCCATCGGATTTCTCATGCAGCAGGCTGTCGAAAACGCCGACTGCCTGTCACTGGCTGCCGGACTGGTCGACGAACAGTCTCTTCCCGCAGAACTCGCTCACAGGACACTCGCAGATCTCCTCCAGGATCCGCGCAAAGGACGTCAGCGACTGCAGTACGGTACCACTCAGGGCCCCGAACCGCTGCGCCGCATCTTTCGCAGCTACCTCGCTGAACTCGAACAAGTCGACGATCAGCTGAAAAGCCTGCCGCTCTCGCGAATCATCCTGACCACTGGTTCCCAGCAACTGCTCACCCTGATCGTTCGCGCCCTGTTCAATCCCGGGGATATCTGCCTGGTCGCTGCCCCCACCTACTTCGTCTTCCTGGGAGTCCTGCAGGCTGCCGCCGCCCGCATTATCCCCGTGCAGTCCGATGATCAGGGAATGCAGCCCGAAGCCCTGCAGCTGGCGCTCCGGCAACTGCACGATTCAGGAGATCTTCACCGCGTGCGACTGGTGTATGTCGTCAGCGACTTTGAAAACCCCAGCGGTGTCAGCGTGGCCCCGGAACGACGCCCCCAACTGCTCGAAACTGTTCAGCAGTACTCCGCTATCTCTCGCATCCTCCTGCTGGAAGATGCCGCATATCGGGAACTGCATTTCGATATCCCCGCACGTCGCAGTATCTGGTCACTCGACCAGAACGGTCACCAGAATGTCATCCTTGCCCAGACCTTCTCCAAAAGCTTTTCGCCAGGTGTCCGCGTAGGACTGGGCGTGCTGCCGGAAGACCTCATCCAACCCGTCACCGATCTCAAAGGCAATGATGACTTCGGATCACCGCACCTCAATCAGCATCTGATCGCACGCACGCTGCAGGACGGTACCTACCAACAGCATGTCGCACAGGTCCGACAAAGCTATCAGTCCAAACGCGATGCCATGCTCGCTGCCATCGATCGCGAATTTGCCGACCTGCCGCAGGTCAGCTGGTTTCGCCCACATGGCGGTATGTACGTCTGGATGAAACTTCCCGCACACATCTCCACCGGTTTCGACAGCGAACTCTTTCGCCGCGCAACACAGGTGGAAAAAGTCATGTATGTTCCCGGTGAACTCTGCTACCCCCCCGACTGGGAAGCCGCTCCCGGATGCGAAATGCGACTCAGCTACGGTGTCCTCTCAGAACAGCAGCTGGACGAAGGAATCTGTCGCCTCGCCAGAGCCGTTCGCAGCCTGCTTCTTCCCTGAGCCATCTCTGACTCCCCGACATGAATCCCGAACCTGCTCCATGGCAACCATCCTGCCAACTCGCAATGCTTCGCACGCGGGCGCTGGCATTGCAGGCAGTTCGAGAATTCTTCAACGCACACAGCTACCTTGAAGTCGATACCCCCTGCCTCTCAGCAGAAACCGTTGTGGATGCCTGGCTGGACCCGCCCGGGATCAACACCAGCAACGGACGGAAATTCCTGCAGACTTCTCCCGAAGCACTGATGAAACGACTGCTGGCAGCCGGATCAGGATCCATCTGGCAGGCAGCGCGAGTCTTCCGCAACGGGGAACGCGGCCACCGACACAATCCCGAATTCACCATGCTGGAATGGTATGGAGTTGATTCCACGTGGCTGCAACAAATGCAGCTCACCGAACTTCTGGTCCGCGAAGTCCTTAACCAAATCCCCCAAAATCGCTGCCTGCTGCCCGCAGGTTCGTTCCAGGTGCTCACCTATGAGCAGGCTTTTCTGCATGCACTCAACTGCAACCCCCACTCCTGCTCAGACGAACTGCTCCGGCAGCTTGCACAACAACACACAGATTCGCAGGATGAATTCCTGCAGATCGCAGCCCGTGATGACCTGCTTAACCTGCTGCTGGGAGTCGTGATCGAACCGCGACTGGGCTGCAGAAACGGGCAGCCATTCCCGCAGTTCCTCTGCGACTACCCGCCGTCGCAGGCTGCACTCGCCGTGACTGAACCAGCCCACCCCACCGAAAAATCAACACTGGTGGCCCGTCGATTTGAGCTGTACATCAACGGCATCGAACTCTGCAACGGCTATCAGGAATTACAGAATCCCGCAGAACTCCAGCAACGCGAACAACAGTCAAATCAACTCCGCTACGCTGATCAACGCGATCCCCTGCCCGGTGCCCCAAGACTGGTCGCCGCCATGCAACATGGTCTCCCTGAATGCTCCGGAGTCGCACTTGGGTTCGATCGACTGCTCATGCTCGCTTGCGGGACCGACCAGATTGCCGATGTACTCCCCTTTTCGGATGATCGAGCGTGATACGCATCATCAGGCCTGCGGCTGCCAGGATGCAG
>JALRDR010000260.1 GCA_023262145.1 Planctomycetaceae bacterium
GTTCCTGATGAGCAGTCAGGTTTGCGTGTTGAATCGGTGCTCAGGGACCGAGGCGTAAGCAGATTATTATACTCCATCTGCCGTCGCAGGGGCAACACTTTGTCCGGTGGCAGGGTGTCCTGTAGCCGGCAGGCGAATCCCTCCCTGCCTCACATGCACCCGTCATTGTCGCGAGAGCGGGAGCCGATGGATCCCTGCCCGGCATTCAAGCCGTAGGTCAGACTCCCGCCCGACATGATCCTCAACGCAGGCCGGACCAGGCGGCAGCGCAGATCCGGCAGAGCGTCCCTTGTTGCTGCGGGAGCATGGTTCCGAACCGCCTTGCCGGATCTGCGTCACTTTGTTCCCTGGTTCGGCCTACTTGCGCTATCCTTTTCTTGTTGAGACAGAAGGCAGGCGGGAGCGTAGAGACCGGAGACCTGGGTAACACATGCTCGGCACATAGGTGGCCCATTCGTAGCGCCCAGCCGGCAAGCAGAACATTGCGTGAGGGTTGTGGTACGTGGCTATTGGGATCCCGGCTGCGGCAGGGTCTCCCGTTCCGCAGAGAAAACATCGCCGGCGGGGGCGGCGGGCAGTTCCTTCTGCCATTCCTGCAGCAGGTTTCGCAGTTGAGCAACCTCAGTCGGGTTGCTGCCGCTGAGTTCATTCGATTCGAACGGGTCAGCGACCATGTCGTAAAGCTCCACGTGGCTGAGATCGAAATTTGCCATGAGTTTCCACTGCTTGTGCACGACTGCCCAGGAGACCCAGTGATATGGCTGCGCCTTGCGAATTGGCCAGGCACTTTGCATTTTCCAGAACAGAGGCTGCTCACGATGTTCAGAGGGATGGCCGAGCAGCGTCTGCACCTGGCTCACTCCATCCGGGCGATAGCTTTCGGGCAGTTTGACGCCTGCCAGTTCGCAGAATGTGGGCAGCAGATCGACTGCCGACATCGGCGACGTGGCATCCACGGCGCCCTCTTTAATCCTGCCGGGCCAGCGGGCGATAAAGGGAACCCCGATGCCCCCTTCGAAAAGTGCAGACTTGTAGCCCTTTCGCCCACCGGTGACGCCTTTTGCAGCGGCGATCCCCCAGCCGGCCCCCGTGGCCGTGTCGTAGCTGAGACTGAGCTCCGCGGGACCGGCGGAGCGAGCCGGGCCATTGTCGGAACTGAAGATCACCAGCGTGTTCCGGGTGAGCCCGAGTTCATCAAGTGTGTTCAGAACTTCGCCGATGCGGTCGTCAGCATGCGACAGGACGGAGGCGTAGATGGCATCTTCGCGGCTTTCCAGATCGCGAAATCGCCATTCGTACTTCGGTACCGTATGAAAGGGGGTGTGAGGCTCATGAATCCACAGGTTGATGAAGAAGGGCTTTTGGTCTTCATGGCTTTGTCTGATGAAGTTGACGGCAAGCTTTGCATCTTCATGGACAGGCATTTGTTCGCCGGAGCAATTAAAGGCAGCGTAGGCGTCATAGCCGTAGATCCCCGGCGATGGCGAGTCAGGAATCATGTCATTCGCCAGATGCCACTTGCCAAAATGAGCAGTGGCGTACCCAGCTTGCTGTAGAAATCGGGGCAGCAGAGGCGCTGAGGGATTCAGCCAGTCGGGCATATTGCGCTTCTGGTTCTGCGGTACCCAGGCAAAGTGTGCGTCGATGTTGTAACGAGCCGGGAAGTGGCCGGTCATCACGGCTGTGCGGCTGGGGGAGCAGACGCCGCTGGCCACGGTAAAGCGATGAAAATCAGTCCCTTCCTTTGCCAGGCGATCGATGTTGGGCGTTCTGATGTAAGGATGTCCGTGGCAGCTTAAGTCTCCCCAGCCCCAGTCATCGGCGAAGATAAACAGGATGTTCGGGCGATCCACCGCCCCCAGTGGCGAGGCATTTGCCAGCAGCAGGAACAACGCGACGGGAAGACAGGCAGCAGGAAAGCGAAGCATGCAGGGAAGATCCTGAGCAGGACTGTGATGTACCAGATCATGAAACGTGGCAGTTTACCCCGAAGGCACTGCCGGAATCGAGCGTACGGCGAACAGTCGTTCTGGCTGAGATTCCGGAGCCAGTGGTGGCAGTGGAACCTGATGCTCGTGGAAGGGCGGTTTCGCTCCAGAAACCCATCCCCGTGCGACTGGGCACGGGCACGATGCGTCAGTCGCTGAACGCGGACCATGCAGCAGAGTCGCTGTCGGCTCGCAATCGCATGGATCATGCAAACGTCACAATCGGTGACTCAGTCAGGACTCCCTTCCAGGCAAATATCTCACGGAGCCGGATAGACACGAACATCCATGCGATCGACGTTACGACATTGATCGTTGACAGTGCGGTCCAGGTGTATCAGGAGCGGCTGCCAGGGCTTATGCAGTTGGGCAAGGTCGGTATCTTTCGGCTTGTCAACGGCGAATGGTGAACCGCCACCGTGTCTCTGTGTCTGCGAGTGAACACCTTGACAGAGTGAGGGAAACCACGCAGCCGAGTTGTTTTCGGCTCTCATTTTCACGGAGTGAAGAGACGCCACGGCCAGTTCATGGTCGGCGTATGTCCCTTGAAGCGGATACTCGTGTGGCATTACCTGGGCACTATGTCTTTACTGCGGCGAAGTCAAATTCGGTGCGATCAAACTGTGCCCGAAGTGCGATGAGAGTTCCATTGGCGACGTGAATCTGGACATTACTTTGAGCGACCACAACGTCAGCAAAGAGACGCTCAAAGGCTTTGCAGAGGTTCTTGCCGCGATTCATGCTATCTGTGATGATGAAACTCAGATGATGAAAGGCTCTGCTTCGCGGCATTTATTCGAGACCTGTCGACTCATCGTTCGGCTTTCCTTTGCGTCGGCATGGAACCGGAAGTTTCCCAACCGTGTGATGCATTACTGTCGCAGCTCGCGTTGCCTGAAGTGACACTGACGCTCTCCCGGGCGACACTCGCAGAAGACGAACATGCGGATGACTGACGGACCCACGGTGTGAATCGGGAGCGGCGGATCACTGCGGCCGTGAAATGAACAGGTAATGGCCATCGCCACGTTAAGTGCAACGTTCCGACACAGGCGATCGCTCAATGACGAATCGAACGCTGCGCGGCATCGGTATGGACGGTCTGCACGTCGTGCTTGCCGACATCTACAGCGTCCATCGTTGGTTGCACCCCAATGAAGCGGTCGCAGCACATATTCAGGAATTACTGCCGAAGACAGATATTTGTCTGTATCATCTGGGGTCCAGATGTGAGCTGATTGTCCGGCGCGAAGCGACCCGCACCGCGCATGTTCGTGGAGCAGACTCAATGTGGATTCGGAGCCGCAGTAAGACCCGTGAAGGAAAATGGTGGATTGCGCGGTGCCGAGTCACGAACGCTGAGCCATAACAAAGTTTGCTACTGTCTGGCAGAGGATTGAGGCAGTTTGACGCTTCAGGAACGGACAGGAATCAGTCAGGAACACGCGAATAACTACATTCACATGGGTTGGACGATTTCCTGAGGCACAGCCGAACCTGGCGGAACAAAGCCTGAGACGATATTTCGTGAGGAGTGTTATATCTGACATCAATCTTTGCTGTGGTCGCCCTGTTACGGCCGTCGCCGACTGGGAACACGTTCAGCTTTCCTGATCTGCTCTGCGTGTTCCGGTGGCAGTGATGAATTACATTCATTGGTGCACCAGTTGGCCGGAGATTCGACTTTCATTTCCACAGACTGCCGCAGAATGACAACGAACGCTTCATTGCCGCCTGCTCAGGGGACGCCTGATGCGACTGTTTCCGATTCCCCCTGTCGCCCGGACACATCGATCAATCGCGGCTTCCTGGTTGCGTCGTTCGTTGTGGCAGGGCTTCAGGTCGCTTCACTGATTCGCCATTCGATCACACATCACACGCCCGTCATGGGGCTTGATCATGCGGCTCGGTTTGTGGAGTTTCTCGTTACATTCGCAATCGCGTTGTCGCTCCAGGTCGTCGGTAGTGCATTTGGGCTGGCAGCCGGTAGTCAAAAGACAGCGTGCATCGCGGGCAACATTGTCTGTTTTGTTTTCTGCATCCTGCTGGCAATGATCTTATAAGAACGATCGGCAGCAGCGAAAGAAACCGTACAGCAGTATGGCGAACACAGGCGTGTTGACAATCCGCATTCGTTCACCCGCGGTTCGCTGGATGCCTGCGTCTATGCCTGTGATTGTGGCAAGCTCAAGGGGCGGCTGTTCATCGAGATGTACTTTCGCGGAACGGATTCGCCAATCGTTGCCACGGGTTGCTCATCAGCAGATGCCAAATCAGCGACCGAAGCATCCGCAGAGAATGCCGACTGTCCTCATTGCGGCGAACAGCTCCGCACACCGAAGGCCACGCAGTGTCGTTTCTGTAGAACAGACTGGCACGATCCCAGTAACGTCTGCCGCCGAGTCACGACGACTCAGCAGATGCATGAATGGACCAATTCAAAGCGGAGTACTGCATTCTTATATCATCGCTTCGCACCCGACCCTGGCCGAACGGTGCTCGTACGCGAATTCGTATGACGCGACCAGGCAGCGACCACTGATGACCGCGGCCAATCTGACGTCCCGCTTCACCCAATCGATAACGTTGCAGTCCTGCTCGCCGCCGCAACGGCATTGATCCATGGTTCTCATCACCCGCCGTCTTTCTGCCCTCTGACCTGACGCTGCTCGTTGCTGCCACCGGCAGTATCTGCCGATCGCCGGGCGGCGCCAATGTAAAAAAAAACCGCTTATATCAGGTGCATGTTCAGTCACGAGGTGGACGACGCGACGTTGGAAAACGGTCGCGGATAATAAACAGAATGTTTCTCAGCTGTGCCGATTCCCATCGCGTCCTCGAGCAGAATCCCCACGACACTTTTCGTGCTCGGCGGGATGTTGTCTCGGAGTTGAACCGGTAAGTTCATCAGACGACAGGGAGATTTGAACGATGCGCGTATGGCGTAAGGTGAGTTCACTGCTGCTGGCGGCAGCAGTAGCAATGGCCCCGGCTGCTGTGAGTGGTGATGATGCAGCGTGTGGTGGAAATGGATGCGGGTATGACAGCTGCGGCGATGCTGCAGGCCTGTTCGCGCACCATGCCTCCGGCGGATGGCTGGCATCCTTGCTGGGTGAATCCGAC